>JAGRAX010000073.1 GCA_020434365.1 Bdellovibrionales bacterium | reverse complement strand
CAATGTATCAGTGAACACTCAAAAAAGACAAGTTCCCAAAAAAAAGAGACCTCTCATGAGAACGAGATAAAACCCACTACATGCTATCTACATAATCCCATACAACATTATGAAGTTCTCGCCGAAATTCATTGAAACGCTGCTTTGATGTTTCCATATGCACTCGGTTGGTCAAGAGTACAACTGCGCACTGTCTCTCAACATCAATCCAAAGGGAAGTCCCTGTATAACCCAAGTGCCCTATGCTCTGAGAAGAAATTGATCCAGCTGTAGACTCACCGCTGGGAATATCCCAAACCCATGGACGAAGCCCATTTTTGGAAACAAAGAAGGGAGCAAGTTCCTCCTTTTGTCCCAAGACATTTCCCTTAAGGCCTGCTTCTAACCATAGGCCTGCAAACTCGCATAAGGTCTCTAGGGTAGAAAACAAGCCCGCATGTACACTGACTCTTCCCATGGACCTTGCATTGTCATCATGAACTTCTCCAGGTTCCATAGGCTGCGCTCCATCATAGTGAACCAAGGCCTCCAAAGGAACATGAGACTTTGGATCAAAGAAAAATTTTTGTCGCTTGAGCAGAGGCTGAATTTTGGCTTTAAAAATAGAAGGTAGGTCGATCCCCTTGGCAAGTCTCAAGTAAGACTCCAAAAAAATGCATCCCAAATCGCTGTATACGGTCTTTTGTCCAACAGAGTAACTTGGTCCTATATCTAGCAGTGTGGACAATATCGATAGATCAGCATGCTCTTGTTTTTGGCCGTGGAGAGACCGAAAAAATTCCTGTAAGTCTCTCCAAGCATCAAAACCCGCACTATGCCTTAGAATCATATCCATGGTAAGTCCAGGCCAAGTCTTTGCGGAGTAAGGTTTCGTATCAATTTCTTCAAACATTTCAGATTGTATATTCTTCCATATCACTGCAAGGGGCGTAGCAAGCAAAATCGGCTTGGTCAAAGAGGCCAGGTCAAACACGCTATCCTTATTGATCGGGCAAGTCTTTTCACGGCTGGTACATCCTGAAAAAAAAAATTCCGTAGGCCTTTTAATGGGCACGATTCCCAACGCAGCTCCGCTAAACAAATCAAAGGAAGAAAGCATGGAGACAATTTTTTTTGTTTGGCTCATTTTTTTTCCACCAAAGACGAAATGACAAGCATTTTACCCTGCTTTCGAATTTCGACTTGACCTCCAATGGGCAACAAATGGTCCATATGTTCATGTCCGACTTTTATATTCGAAACCACAGGAATGCCTTTGGGAAGATATCTTTGTACCATCGATTTCAAAAATGAACTTGAAATGATCGCCCCAGAGGCATCGCTAAAATCCCCCAGCAAAAGCCCAGAGAGCCTAGAGAGTTTTCCTGCCAAAGCCAACTGACAAAACATACGGTCGATTCGATATGGATTCTCATTGACCTCTTCTAAAAATAACACACCTCGATCCCAAGGAATATCTAGAGGTGTTGCCAGGCTGGATTGCAGCATTGTGAGATTTCCACCCCACAAGATCCCTTTTGCATTTCCTGACCTGATGACTTGCAGATCCTTCTCCACGACTTTTTCTTTCTCTGTCGATAATTGAGCAAACAAACTCTCTTTTTGTTTACCTGAAAGGCCTTCAAATAAGCTCCCTGCAATCACAGGTCCATGAATGGTCACCATCTTATGGGTCCAGGCTAACTTGTTAAGCAAAGGTGTATGATCGCTCATCCCCATAATGATTTTTACGGGCAGATTTTTGATCTTGATATCTTGGGGATGAAACAAACGCATCATCCCAAACCCACCTCTTGTAAAAAACAGCGCTTGAGTAGATGTGCGACCCAAGGCCTTCACAAGAGATTTTCTGCGTAGCACATCGCTTCCGGCCAAATACTCTTTTTTGTCAAACACACTCTTATGGTATTTGAGGTGATATCCCCTGCTCTCCAAATCATCTACTGAAGATAAGAATCTACTGCGCTCAAAAGGACTAGAAGGCGAGACAATTTCAATCGTATCTCCAGGCTTAAGGAGATGAGGTTTGCGCATGACTTTTTTCATTTTGATCTCGACATCGTTTCAAAAAAAAGCAAAAAATGCTAGTTTCTACAAAAGACTTATGCAAAAAAAAACTCCTCACATTCTTAAGCTTCCGTCCTATAGAGCCAAAGATGTCATAGAGGAAATTTTGACCTCGCAAGAGCTGGAAAAGTTTTTGCAGATCTACGCCAAAAATGAAGCCGACCAGCAAAACCTAATCGCACAAGCTCGAAACATATTGTGGAAACTCAGCGCTCAATTTTCTCCGGCGTTTGTGCAAAAAGCTTACTGGACCATGCAAAAAGTCTCAAAAAAAATGTTTTCTACGCTCTATTTCAAGCCCAGCGAACTTGCTCAAACCGCAGACTATGTAAAAAATCATTCCGTAGTTTTTTTGCCTACACACAAAAGTCATATGGATTACATGTTGTTGTCTTCTGTGTTGTATCAAAATCAAATCTCTCCCCCACATATTGCAGCAGGCATGAATCTGTGTTTCTGGCCAGTTGGCAATTTTATGCGAAAATCAGGTGCATTCTTCATTCAACGCAGTCTCAATAGAGATCGCCTATACGTAAAAGTCTTAGATCTATATTTGGATTGGCTTGTCAGGCAGCAATATACACAGGAACTTTTCATTGAAGGGGGAAGAAGTCGCGATGGAAAAATTCGAGCCCCTTCTCTTGGAATTTTGCATCTGCTCATCGAAGCTCAAAAAGCCCATCACTCCCTATGTTTTATTCCCGTGCAAATTAGCTATGATCAGGTACCCGACCAACCTAGCCTCACTCGCGAGCAAATGGGAAAACAAAAACAAGAAGAAAACATTTTTCAGGTTTTTGAAGCATTCACTTTGCTTAAAAATAATTATGGAAATGTCTATCTTCAATTTGGACGCCGCATTGAGAGCCATGCAAGCCACCCCAAAGATCAAGCTAAAGATATTGCCTCTCAGGCATGTACGTATTTTCGAAAACATCAACACCCAACAGGAAGATCCATTCTTTCCAGAGTCCTTCATAGGGGAGATCTACACAAGCAAGACCTACTCTCGCAAATAAACTCTCTAGCAAACAAGCTACAAGATCAAAATACTTTTGAGCTGGATTTATGTCTCGAAGCAAAAATGCAATATCAGCGCATGCTAGATAAAAATACTCTCAAATGGGAAGACTCAAAGTGGAGCATCGAGCCCGAAGAGATTCCGGCCATAGAGTACTATAGCAACAGTTTAGAACTTATTTAGCGCAGCTCAACCCCAAAACCAGACTGATCAACATCGCTGGCCCGGTCTCCTGGACTATGAATCACCGTAGCTTTGCGAGGTTTTTCCCCCTGCACATCTACAAAAGTCACATCGATTTCGGTCCCCGGCTCTAGCAAGTAATGCGTGGAGATAAAGGCTCCATTCTCACTGATATCTTTTGTTTGAGAAAAAATTTGGAATCCATCCCCTTCAAAACAAACAAAACGTTTTTGATTGATTCTTTTGTCTCTTCTTTTGCCGTCCATCATTTATGATACTCCTATAATTCTCACCGAGAATCAAGTTTACGTTTTGTAGTACAAGATCCCCTTGTTTGGATACGTCCATAG
The DNA here is from genome assembly GCA_020434365.1 of Bdellovibrionales bacterium. Classification (GTDB taxonomy): domain Bacteria; phylum Bdellovibrionota_G; class JALEGL01; order JALEGL01; family JAGRMV01; genus JAGRAX01. The sequence continues at coordinate 5,527 of JAGRAX010000073.1, read as the reverse complement.
CTACGCACATTTTATGCCAAGCGAAATGGTTTTTAACTTATTGTTTTTATTTTGTTTTTTCTAAAAATAACCCGAAGTTCAAAATTTAAGGCTGACATCCTTGTCCAAATCAGGGACTCGATGGGGCATAAGGCATTTTGACCCAAAGACATCCGTATGGATCGCCACAAAAGAATTTCCATGAACACTCAAATACATTGATAGCATCCCTACAAGACGATATAAGGCCATATTGTTGATTGTTTTTAGAGAGTTATGGTGCTACGAAACAATCAAGACGGGGGGACGAAGCTCCCCTATGCACCAAAATATCACTTAAGGAGAAAAATCATGGCAAAAGCAAAAAAGAAAAAAGTAAGCAAAGCAAAGAAAAAAACCACCTCAAAAAAATCGAGCAACGAAATTTTGGTCGTCAACTCTAAAGTCAGAGCCTATATCAAAAAGAAAAAAATGATGACCTCAAGCGAATTTGTTCCTGCATTGAGTGAAGTGGTTCATAAAGAAATTGATAAAGCCATTGAACGCGCCAAAGGCAACAAGCGTTCAACCTTGCGTGCAAGAGATTTATAAGTTTCAAGCGATGGAATCTGAGACCGCTACAATCAATACATTACGTTATCGTGGGTAAGGAAAAAAGAAGATATCCAAAACGATTTGCGGCTCAGATTCCCATCGAATTTTTAGATCGCAATCGCACAAAGGGTCATACCGTCAATGTCTCTCGAAGTGGAGTTTTGGTTGTGACTGACCCTCTCAAAGAAGAAAATTCTTTTGTGCGTTTGCGTATTGATATCCCTACCGAAGCCGCTGGCATTACAATGAATGCCAAGGTTACACGCCACACAAAAATCGAAGGTGTCATGGCGTGTGGAATTCATTTTCTCAAGCCTGATGCCAAAACTCTGGATCTTTGGATTGCGTATCTCAATACTCTAAAGAACCCAAATACAGTATCCATTGCTGTGGACGAGCCTTTTGAACGGAGGTCGGTTGAAAGAAAACCCCTAGTTCGAAAACAAGCAACCTTTACCATTCGATTCAAATCGGAAAAGAAAATGCAAAACTTCTTTCCAAGAGATATTACAGAAGAAGGAATTTTTATCGCCACTGAAGTAAAGAAAGATGTGGGTGAGCGCGTAAAAATGGCTTTCATTCACCCTGATACGCAGCAGCGTTTTGAAATCGAAGCCGTGATTGTTCATCACGATCCACAAAATGACAAAGACGGTATGGGAATGAAATTTATTTTCTCAGGTCCCGAGGAAAAAAGAGGACTAAAGCGCTTTATCATTAAGGGAGATGCAGCAGCAAACTAGCCACTGTAATCAGATTCTAGAAAACCATCGCTTTCATACAAGAAACGCTGCCCCCAGACTTGATAAACTCACTCGTATCCAGTTCAATCACTTCATAACCTCTCTTTTCAAGTTCTTTGCAGCTATGGGTATTGCCCTGATGAATAAAGACCTTTTGATCAATTCCAAAAGAATTACACGCAAAGCCATAAAGGGCTTCTTGTTCTGGAACCTCAATCGCATCTGAAAAAAGTGTTTGGATCAGATCTTGTCCCGCTCGATCAAAAGCTCCTGGGAAATACAAGGCCACAGACTGGCTGATGGGACTCAAACAAGTATCCAAATGATAAAAGTATTCATGTTGTAGTTTCAAACTCACTACATCGCTGTCAAAAATCTGACCAAGCTGATCATAAACTTTTGAATCACTTCGAAAACCATGACCTGCCCAAATGAGTCTACGACCTGGATGCCAAAGTGCATCTCCATATCCTTCAAAGAACTGTCCATCAGGAATGTGGCACATGCGGTATCCTTGCTGCTCAAACCATTCTTGAAACGCAGCAACCTCTTTTCTCCGAGAGGGGTGGACCATATTGGCGAGCACACAAATCTTTTCACCTTCAGAGTCTTTCCCAACAAAAACGGGATTGGCTGAAAAAACCATGTCTTCAAGAGATTCAGTCGCAGGAACCGTAAACACTTCGTAGCTTTGCGCGAAGGCTTTTTTTACTTTCTTCCACTGCTGCTGTGCAAGGTCATAATTCACTTTACCTTCTTGATCTTTCATATGCGGATTTTTTTGATCTATGACTTTAAAATACTCGGGAGGGCACAAAAGAAACTTTTTTGCATCCTCAGCAGGCATGAAAGACTCAAGGCCTTTTCCAGCCAGTTGATCTACACTTGAAATCACCACGTTGTTGTTCCTTTCAAAAACTTATAAAGCTTTTTTATTGAATGTATTTTTTCTCGCGATGAGCTTAACACAAAGATTCCTTTCGCAACAAATCTCTGCTCAGTTCAACTACTTTAGCTTTGGTCTATATTTTTCTGATTGCGGAAACTCTTTAAGATCAACTGCGCCGCTTGATGGCCACTTTGAACCGCGGCTTCAATGGTACAGGGAAGGTCTGTACCCACCCAATCCCCTGCAAAAAAAACTCTTGGGGAAACAGTCATGTTAGAAATTTTTGCATCTCCAACTTTAAGGTTCCATGTAGCTTTGGCTTGATGACTGGGGCACACTCTGAGAACCTTTGCACAAGCATCCGGAAAATACTCCCTGATCAAGCTCTGTAGCAAGGTTTGAATTTCTTGCCTTGTCTTGCCCATCAGTTGAGCTCTCGCCGAAATGATGCAGGTATATAAAAACTGCTTTGGCTTGGCATAGGCCGAGAGATTAAAGATCCATTGAATCTCGTGATCCACAAAACCCATATAGGCCTGAGAAAAAATCTCCTGATCCACCCAAAAATGATAAGAAAGAATGGGAGATGCTTGCAATCTCGGCATTGTCTCTATGTGCCGATCTAGACCGCTGTCGGAGTATAAAGATAAGGTTTTCATGCTACCAGGAGGAATTGCAAGAACGAGTTGATCGCAGGTATATTTCCGTCCACTTTTTGCGTGCAAAAGCAAAGGTTGTTCTCGATAGTCTTCGATCGATATGACGGACTCTCCTTCTTGCACGTAGGCGCCTGAGCCATCAATGAAGGTTTTGGCCGGCAATGCAATGAGCTCAGACAGAGGCACGCGTGAAAGGCCTGCAAGCGCATTTGAATAGGAAGAAAAAAAGCCCTTTGTGAGCACCTCCATCAAAAAATCTGCTCTTGCCTCTTTAAGCTCCGCATTGAGTGTTGCCAACACCAGAGGTTCCCAAAAATTTATGAGTGAAGACTGAGATTGCCCGCAGCGATCCAAAAGCTCCTTCACAGACAAACGTCCCAGCTGTTTTTTGGTATAGAAAAAAGCGCGAAGCAATCCCAACAACTTGACTCGCTCGTAAATTGTCAAGGCCTTAAACCCCATCATTGAAAACGACATGTGGAAAGGAGCAGGCAGCTCTTTGGGCCTAAGGATTGCGCGCCCAAATTTTTTACCTCTGAGTATGGTTGCATAATGCTGACGAAAGCAAAGCTCATCTAGAGAAGAAATTCTATCCAAAAACACCTTGGTTTCATGATACGCGCCCAAAAAGAGATGCTGGCCGTTGTCGAGCATTTCCCCAGATTTTTGATCCAGATAAGAATGTGTTCTCCCCCCCAAAAAACTTTTTTTCTCTAAAAGTAGAATGTTGTTTTGCCCGGATTCAATCAGCGCCGTTGCACAAGAAAGCCCCGCACAACCTCCACCCACAACGATCGTATCGAAATGGCTTGTCATCTTTTATAAATAGGCCTTGAGCAAAGCCTGCGTCAGAACAAAACCTTTTTGCGCGCAGTTCAAGCCAACTTTATCACCGCCCGTAGGATATTTTTTTCTCCGAAGGTTTTGAAACACATATCGATAGGTCTTTTTCATCGTTTGCGCGGCCAGTAGACGATGGACAAAATGAATGGGAAACTCTTGATCGGACTTATCATAGAACTGATCGACCTGCGCCGCCAACTCATCCATCATGGGAATAAAATTAGGGTGATGCAAATCTTCCTTGCCTAAAGGCTGCAAGGCATATTTTTGTAGGAGCGCCTTGGGAAGATATACTCTTCCCCGGTCCAAATCCTCAGATACATCTCTCATGATATTGGTCAATTGTAAGGCTCTTGCCGTAGAAAGTACATATTCCTGCGAAAGCACTCTGGGAACACCCAAGATAGACATCAGCATAAAACCTACGGAACTGGCCACACCATCACAATAAGATAAAAGCTCCTTCATATTCTCATACTGACTTTTATACAGATCTGACTCACAGGCAGAGATCAACCAAAGCAAATCCGAACTTTGAATGGGGAACCTCTTACAAGCCCAAATCAATTCACTGCGAAGATCATCGGCCTGCTCCTCCAAAGACAAAAGATCTGAAACAAAAAGCTTCCAGTCTTCTAACTCTTGTTGCGATCGAAAAACCTCGTCAGATTCATCTACGATATCGTCAATCACGCGACAAAACCCGTAGATTGCCGTAAGCGCTCTTTTCTGTTGAGAGTCGAGGGATAAAAACCCCAACGCAAAACTGGATTTGCTTCTTTGTAAGATATGCTTTACTGAGCTTTCCACCTAAAGGCTCTCCATAAAAGTAAGACTTTATCAAATAAGGACAATGTTGGCCTACGATCAAAAACATCGTAATCCACGGCTCGAATTTTTTCTAAAATTCTCATCCCCCCCAAAAAAGTGATCCGCAGCTCCCATCGCAAACGTCCCTCTACCAGGTCTACAAGAGGCCTTCCACGTTCAAACAAAACCTCTGTTTTTTTGATCAGATTCTCTAACAAATTTTGAAAGGCTTTTGTAGATTTGCGAGCAAACAACTCCTCGTAACTGTATCCAAAGGTTTTTATGGCCTGTTCTGGCAGATAGACACGATCTTTTTCCAAATCCACCGCTATGTCTTGCCAGAAATTTGCGAGTTGAAGAGCCGTGCAAATGGCATCCGAATATTCGAAGGCAGCAGGACTTTGATAGCCATGTAACCACAGCACCATGCGCCCTATGGGATTGGCGGAAGACTGAGCATATTCAAGCAGCTCTTCAAAGCGCTCATAACGGGACTTTCTCACATCCTGCTCAAAAGCATCGAGAAGCATAGCAAGCCACTCCATTGGCAAAGCTGTCTCTTGCAATGTTTTTGCAAGCGCCTGAAAGATGGGGTTTTCACTCTTACGATCTTGACAGTGCTTAAGTTCCTCTCGCCAAAGAGACAAGCTCTGGAGTCTCTGTCCCTCAAATGCCTTCTCATCAGCGAAATCGTCGGCGCTTCGCGCAAATGCATAAACGGCATGAATATGAGGCCGAATCCTAGGAGAAATCCAAATCGAGCCCACTGGAAAGTTTTCGTAGTGAGAAGAAGCCATATCCTGGCAGAGCTTTTGTGGAGTTGAGGTTTTCATGATGGCCAAAAGAGCTGTTTTGGCGCATACAAGATTTTCCCCATAGACTCCAGAAAAAAGCATGGTCAAAATCAGGCAGCCACGTTGAGTCATTTGATATTTTCTGGTAGAACCCCTCGGTAGAAATGCAGTATGAAAGTTTTCTGGGTCTACAAAAACATAAAAAAAAAATTCAAT
>JAGRAX010000072.1 GCA_020434365.1 Bdellovibrionales bacterium | reverse complement strand
GCATAAATCAAACCCGTACATGAGAGACAGGGCTCAAGCGTCACATACAAAACACTTTTGTCCAATCTCCAAGACCCTCGCAATTTGCTGGCTTCTTGTATGACCACAGCCTCACAATGACCCAAGACGTTTCCGTTTTTTTCACGATGGTTGCCACTGACGAAAGTTTCGCCATTTTCGAAACGGAGCACAGCACCTACCGGGACTTCTTCGTCTATCGCAGATTCTTTAGCCAGCTCCATCGCCTGCTGCATATATTGATGATCTCGATCTGAAAAGGACATATACTGTGTTGGAATCTATCAAAAAATTGGCCTTGGCAACAACAAGAAGATACGGGGTGCCAAAAAATTTTTTCTCTTCCGTCATTTTTTGTTTGAAACGAGGAAAGTATTTTTGCTACAATCAAGCTTTGTTAACTGGCAGTTCCTGCATCACAGACAAACTAAAAGTATATTCACCAAAAGAAAACGGAGAACATCTGGTATGAAAAAGTATCGCCTAGTCTTAGGTTCCTTCATTTGCGCGTTGAGCTTGACATTGATTCAATGTGGATCCAGCAGCAAAAAAAGCAGCACCACCAATACTACCCCTGACCCCGAACCAGAATTTACGGCCGTGCTCTACCTTGCAGATGAAGACGTTGACGGGCAATTTGAGCTCTATATTACGCAAGAAGAAGGAGATCCCATAGAGGTAATCAGCAGCCTTCCTGCTACCGCTAGTGTTCTTGCCTACAAAATCACATCCGATGGAAGTAAAGTAGTTTTTGTTGCCGATATAGACACAGATGATGTGTTCGAACTCTACGTTGCCAATGTAGAGGCTGGTTCCAGCGCGACAAAACTCAACGATACTTTGGTTTCGGGTGGGAATGTTCTTGGTACCATAGAACTCAGTTCTGATGATTCCACAGTTGTATATCTCGCAGACCAGACAACAGATACAGCCAATGAAATTTACTCGGTCCCCGTGGCAGGTGGTACAGTCAATACCGTCAACGATGCTTTGGCTGCCGGCAGAGAAGTCACCAGTTTTGCCATCAGTCCAGATAACACCCAGGTCGTATATATTGCTGACGACGCAGCCAATGATCGCTACGATGTTCTCTCTGCTCCGATTGCAGGTGGAGGTGCCACGAACCTTTCAGGAGTATCGGTGGGTTACGATGCTCTGGATTTTGAAATTACATCAGATAGTGCGACAGTTGTGTATACCAGAACGATACTGTCTGGAATATTCACCCAAACAGAACTGTTTTCGCGGCCTATTGATGGAAGCACGGCTGCAGTTCATCTCGATGAAGACTCCGTAGGCGTATATGACGATGACGTTTTTGCATTCGATGTTTCAGCTGATGGTCTGAATGTAGCCTATATTTCTGACCATGAAACTGACGGAGTTCAAGAAGTATATGTCGTAGCCACAAGTGGCGTTGGAGGTTCAACCAAACTTAACGCTGCTATGCCTACCAATGGTGACGCCATGTCTTTGGTAATGTCTCCCAACAACACGCACCTGCTCTTTTTTGGCGATGCCGAGACCAATGGAGTCAATGAGCTTTTCTACGTACCGATTGACGATTCGGCAGATCCCTCAAAAGTTAACCCAGACCTAGATACCAACGAAAATGTGTTTAGCTTGGGTACCTTCAATTCTGACGGATCCGCAATCTACTACATTGCCGATCAAGATACAGATGAAATTCAAGAACTCTACAAAGTTTCGAGCTCGAGCTTACAAAGCAGCAGCAAAGTCAATTCAAGTCTTGCCACTGACGGAGATGTGAACTCCTTTACCCTATTCAATTCTGCAATTTACTATCTTGCAGATCAAGAGGCCGATGGAGTTTTGGAGCTCTACATTGTAGAACTCGATGCTCTAGGAAGCAGCGACAAAGTCAATGGAACCCTCGTTACCGACGGGGATGTCATCGGCTTTGGAGCAAGTGGCTCAAGCATCTAAGTACACTCTCTCTAAAGAAAACTTAGCTAAAAAATACCCTCCCTCGAAGCCCAAACGAGCTTCGAGGGTTTTTTAGTTTCTGCAAAAGCTTACTCTTCACCCTTCCAATAGTCGACTTCGCTCTCGGACTGAAAAAGTTTACGCAGCCTTCGATCTCCTGCCTTGCCGGCATAAACGCCCAGCTTGTTTGAATCTGGATATTCACAAACATCCACCTCATCTCGAGTGCTCACAGAGAGGTAACGAAGGGGTCCTTGCCCGGTATTGAGAATCTGATGCGCAACTTCAGGCCCTCCTGGAGGACAGGCAATGACGTCCATGGGACCAATGGCATATTCCTGATTGCCAAAGCGCAGCGTTCCCTTCCCCTCCAAAATCAAAAACATTTCTTCAGTTTGGTGATGGTTGTGAAAAGGACAAACCTTGGCCCCGGGATCACAGGTCGTCACATTATAACCTAGTTTTTTTGCGCCTATGAGGTCGCTGAGAATTCCGTAGCCTCCAGAAAAAGATCCTTGTTTGTGCCTCTGCAGCTCTACCTCATTGAGATTGACGATGGGTTTCATGATATTTTGCTCCTTGTGATAAAAAAACCGACTTATATTGAAATCGTTTTCAAAATAGCCCTCTCCCCCAGACCTGACTACTTTTTTTAGGACATAGAACACAATTGGCTTTTTTTGACTTGAATTTTCGGAATTTTCTGAATATACAAAAACTTAACTGGACGTAGGGGAGATGTATGCTTCAAGCATGTAAAAAAGTAAACCAAAAAATGCTGCCTTTTCTGAGCCTTTTATGGCTTGCGGCATGTGCTCAGGGCGCCATCAACGATACACTCAAAGAGATGCGCGCGATGAACAAAAACATGGCGCAAATGAACGAAAACACCTCCAGAGCCATAGACACCATGGCAGGCATCCAAGAACCCATTGAAACGATGGCCAGTAGTTTCAACAAAAGCTTTAGCCCGGAGCAGATCAACACCTACGTCGAAAATGCCTTGGCCAGCTTTGAAGAACGCATGGATGCGCGCTTGGACGAATTCATTCCCTTTGTGAAAAATGGAACCGAAACTTTGAAGAATATGAACCTTGCCTTTGCTTCCGTCAAACCCGAGGAGATGAAACAGCTAGGGCCCGCACTGGTTAAAATGGCAGAATTTGCCACGGACCTTAATGATTTTGTCACTGACAATGCCAACCTAGCCAAAAAGAGCCTAGAGCTTTTCGAAGTGGGCACACACCAGCTACAAATGAGCAATCAGTTTCTTATTTTGTTTTTGCGTCGAACGGGATTTATTGATGTGAAGGATGCGCTGTATCTCAGCGATCAATTGACACGTACAGCCTCGTCCACTGGGGATCTCGCAAACAACCTCGTACAAATCAGCAAGGAGCATTCAGAAAAACTTCGGGACATGATTGAGACTGGACGATCCGATGAGAGCATACCTTTTTTGGCCAAAATGGATCAGCTCATTCAGATCGGATCGAGTCTAAGCAATCTCCTCAATATTAATAACACAGCAAGTCCACTGGGCAAGCTGCTGCAAGAGTTTGAAGAGTTGAAACTACAATTCGAAGAATTGCAAAGCGTGTATTTGAATGCTGATCAAAATGCAACGATCGCAGAAAAGAAAAAGAGCCTGATTTTTCTGGCAGAAAAACTCATCCAAGAAATTGAAAACCTCAACCAAAAATTTAGCTGGTTCAAATAAATCTCAATTTAAATTGAGGAGCCTTATACCGATTATGTTATGACATCGTAAGCGTGCCTATGTCTCCTGAAGAAAAAGAATTCTCCGAAATCATTGAAAGCCTGGTTGAGCAGTGGGGATTTCGAAGGCACTTGGGAAGGGTCTGGTCTCTTTTATATCTCTGTGACAAGCCTTTGAATCCATCTCAAATCGAAGAGGCCTTAAGCTTAAGTAAAGGCAATATCAACGGCATTTTGCAAGAACTCACCACCTGGGGTGTAGTTCACAAAACTCGTTTGGAGGGAGATCGAAACTACTATTATCAGGCCGAGCCGCACATATGGAAAAGCATTTCCAATGTATTCAAAGCTCGCGAACTGAGAATTCTCGCGGAGGCGATTGAACGTCTAACGAGACTAGAAACTCAGACCAAAAACACCCAAGATCCCGAACAAAAAACCAAACTCAAAAAACTACATCACATTCAAGAAACAGTGAATACAGCACATATGCTTTCGTCGATGCTTGTGCAATCGGATCCAGAAAAATTGGGGAAAATAACAAAACTTGTGTCCAGACTGCGTTCCTTGTAAGAAGTTTTCATGACTACGCGGCCCGGCAAAACCATCGCCATCATCGCCTCTTGTTTTGCGGGAGTGCTTCTCGCAAGCATGGTCTTTCTCAACAGCAAACTTGCCTCTATGAGCTCACCCATGATTTCTTCTGTCATCGTCCACCTCATGGGAACTCTGGCCTGTATGTTCATCTTAGGGATTCAAGGAAGAGAACCCTTAAGCGTTGTTGCCAGAAGGTCTCCTCTATGGTCCTATGGGGGCGGAGTCTTGGGGGCCACCGTGGTTGTGCTCTGCAATATCACCGTCAATTCCTCTATTGGACTCAGTGGGACGGTCTCTATGATGCTTTTGGGTCAAACCATATTCAGTGCATTGGCAGACCATTACGCATGGCTCGGACTGGAAAAGAAAAAGCTCAAGATCCAAGATGTGGTTCAAATTTTTCTGATTTTATGTGGGTGTATGATTTTATTGTTTTGGAGTTAAGGCCATGATTGGGATGATTCTTTTAAGCTTTTTGGCTGGACTTTTTATCTCAGTCAGTCGCGTGGTGATCTCCAAACAGAGTTTGGAGATCGGAGCTCTGGCATCTTCCTTTTGGAATCACATCGTAGGTCTAATTTTTATTCTCAGCATTGTTCTTTTTAGTGGAGAGATCTTACGCGTAGATTTTGTTCAAATTCCCTGGCCTTATTTTTTGGGAGGCGTCATTGGCGCTTCTTTCGTAGCCATCAATTCATGGGTCATCCCCACCCTTGGGGCGACCAAAACCATTGTTTTTATCATTGGGTTTCAAATGCTTTCCAGCACCTTGATTGACTTCTACTTGGACAAAATCCATCAGCTTCCACACGCTCTGTTGGGAGTGACCCTGATTGTTTGTGGGTTTCTTTGTAAAAAATTTTGGAAGAAGATTTAAGGCTTCTTCCAGTTCAAGGGCTTACATACAGAGAGCTCAAAACACTTTTGCCCTCGATCCAGATATTTTTTTTCAAAGTGCGTCCAAGGATCCTTTTGATCTTCCTTTGAAAAACTTTTCAAGTGATTTACTTTCAGGTTCCAATGATCCTGAAAATATTCTTTGGCCTCGATCATATAAGACTCAATATTGCTACGCATAAGAACCTCACCTTCTGCACAAAGAACCTTAAGAATTCGATGCATGATCGAATGCGCATGCCAACGTTGATTGAGATGCTTAGCTTTCGGATACGGATTGGGGTATAAAATGAAAACACGCGAAATGGATGACTCAGGAATCAAATGGCAAAGTACTGAAGAGGCATGTTCATGAAGAAGAAGCAGATTTGAAGGCCTACCTTCCTTCTCCATTACAACTTTCATGCTTCTACATCGAACCGGTGACTTTTCGACTGCGATGAGACGACGCCTGGGATTGTTTTGACAGTAGCGTAAGGGATGCCTGCCAACTCCACACCCGATCTCAAGGTCTGTAGCGGCTCTCTCGCCCGCCCAAAAATCCTCTGGCAATTTACTTTTTGGCGCAGGAATATCCTCACATCGAAGGGGTCGAACAGCTTTCACTCTATGCCTTGTATCAAGAAAGCTTAGATCATTAAAGTAGCTTCTTGCAAGATCCAAGAACTCTAATCCTATTGATTCCCTTAAATGATTGGTTTACTCTTGCAGTAATGACTCTTGATTCCATCATATTCGATCTCGACGGAACGCTATGGGACACAACAGCTTCATGTGCTAGCGCCTGGAACCAGTGCTACGAAAAACGGGGGATCGATACGCGTATCACTCAGAAAGATATGCATTCGCACATGGGCCTAGATGCAAAGCAGCTCCAAGAGCGTTTTCCCATGGATGAATCTAAGGGATCGACATCTGATTTTTTGCAAGACTGCTTAGACACGGTTGTTCGTAAGGTACAATCGGATCATCCACAGCTCTACCCATATGTTGATGAAGGGCTCCATGCACTGGCTAAAAAATTCCCTCTATTTATCGTAAGCAACTGCCAAGCCAACTACATCGAAACTTTCTTAGAAAAAACAGGATACCATGATCTTTTTACAGACTTTGAATCCTTTGGCCGCAGCTTACAACCCAAAGAAAAAAATATTCAAAGTATTGTAGAGCGCAATCATTTGAAAGCACCTGTGTACGTTGGAGATACCGAAGGTGACTATGTTTCGGCCCAGTCTGCGAAGGTACCTTTCATTCATGTGACCTATGGATTTGGTTCTGTACAAGGAGATATGCCTACTTTTTCCAGCTTTCGGGATTTGTTTACATTCTTGTCCTCTCAGGAGAAGCAATGAGCGATTGCTGTCATCCACCAAAACAAAAAAAAGATTGGCTTTGGATTCTTTCATCCTGGACCATTGCCACCATGTATGGTTTGCACCTTTTGCATTTGACCTACATACAAAAAACCCTACAGAGTTTTTCTGAGTCTATTTTTGAGCTCATGAATAAAATGCTCCTGGGAATTGCTTTAGGAATTGTTTTTGTAGGACTGCTTTCATTACTTCCTCGAAGCCTTGTTCAATCAGCATTGGGGAGCCAAAACAAATGGAAAAAAATTGTCAAAGCAACCGTAGCCGGTCTCATGTTTGATTTGTGTTCTCATGGAATTCTTATGGTTGGTATGAAACTCTATGAACGAGGCGCGAGCATCGGACAAGTCATGGCTTTTTTGATCGCCAGTCCATGGAACTCTTTTTCTCTTACCATCATTTTAGCTGGACTGATCGGTATTCCTTGGACGATGCTCTTTATTTTAGGATCTGCCCTCATTGCGCTCATCACAGGACTTCTTTTCGATGAACTTGTGGAGCGAAAAGTGCTTCCAGCCAATCCACAGCAGATGCAAGATACGCCCTCAAGCTTCTTGGTCGAATGTAAACAGTGGTATAAGAATCAAGAATGGAGCATTTCTTTGCTGTGGACACTGTTGATCCAAGGTTGGAAGGAATCTCGCATGATTCTCAAATGGGTATTTGTAGGGACGATTCTTGCCGCAGCCATTCGAGTGGGTTTTTCTCAAGATCACTTTGAGCATTGGTTTGGTGCGACCTTGTCAGGGTTAGGCTTGACTCTACTTGCGGCCACCATCATTGAAGTTTGTTCCGAAGGGTCCACACCCATTGCTGCAGATCTATTCCATCGCGCTCACGCACCTGGCAATGCCTTTTCTTTTCTGATGGCGGGAGCATCCACAGATTATACTGAAATCATGGGCATTCGAGAGCAAACAAAAAGTATGAAGATCGCCCTTTTTCTCCCTCTGCTTACGCTTCCCCAGATTGTTGCCTTGGCCCTACTTATGAATCATTTCCGATAATCCAATAAATTGACGCACAAAACAAAACCCACGATCGTAGTGGAAAGCCCTTGGGACTTTCCATGGAAAATCTTAAGTGAAAGTTGTATACTATGATACAAGCCCCTTTTCCGGGAGGACAAATCTTGAACAAGTATAGCCTTAAAACTGCCATTCCTTTTTCTGTTCTATTCTTGTGCGTCTGCATAGGATTGCCACTCTATTTGTACCATAAGGGTCTGAGCCTTGTGAGTGCGGGGGTTTTTGTATTTATGTTTGTGTCTACACTACTGAGCATTACAGCCGGTTATCACCGGTTATTTGCGCATCGCAGCTATCAAGCTTCTCCTATTCTTAAAGCCTTATTTCTCTTTTTTGGGGCCGGAGCTTTCCAGGAATCTTGTTTGAAATGGTCTTCAGAGCATCGCGTCCATCATCGCTTTGTCGACACTGACAAAGATCCTTACAGCATCAAAAAAGGCTTTTTCTGGGCGCATATGGGTTGGATGCTTTCCAAAGAAGATCCTAAAGCGCCTCACCCAAAAGATTTAAAGTCAGATCCCCTGGTAAGATTTCAACACCGCTACTGGTTTCCCATTGGTATGATTTCGGGTTTTGGCTTACCGCTCGCCATTGGATGGAGTCTGGGAGATCCTTGGGGAGGTCTTTTTTTTGGCGGGCCGGTTCGTATTTTCTTTGCACATCATGTGACATTTTTTATCAATTCCATCGCACACATGTTTGGTTCGCAACCCTATTCCACAGAAGGCTCAGCAAGAGACAGTTGGTGGCTGGCTTTTTTTACCTTTGGAGAGGGCTATCATAATTTTCATCACACCTATCCTTCTGATTATAGAAATGGAATTCGTTTCTATCATTGGGACCCTAGCAAATGGCTGATCCAAGGACTCCGAATGCTCCGACTCACCTGGGATCTAAAAAGAACACCGGAAGAAGTGATTGTACGCAAAAAAGTTCAAAATCAATTTGTTCACATCAGCCTTCCTAAAATTCAAGAGCTCGAAGCTCTCAGACAAAAGCTTTATGCCGAACTTATGGCCCGCCTCGATGAATTTTCCCAGAACAAGAAAGCATGGATCGCCACCAAGCGGGAAATGGCTACGCAAAAAATTACAAAGGCAGAACATGAGCTTGAACATGAGCTTGCAAGGCTCAAAGAAAAAATTGAACTCAACCGAAAGAGCTACCAAGAAAGTTATGATAATTGGAAGCAATTCCTTCACTATGTGCAAAAACAGCGCATGGCTGCATAGACTTAGCTCTCAGCAGGTCGAAAAACAATTTCTGTACAGTTCATAAAAAAGGCCCAAGTCATATGACTTGGGCCTTTTTTCTTTTATGATTTTGATCAGCGTCTTATTTCTTGGCCTTGTCTTTGATTTCCAAAAGCTCAACATCAAAGATCAACACCGAGTTACCTGGAATGCTTGGACGTCCTGAAGCCCCATAGGCAAGCTCCGAAGGAATGAATAGCTTCCAAGTCGCCCCGACTTTCATCATCTTTAGGGCTTCTGTCCATCCGGCAATTACACCGCCCACAGGAAACTCTGCAGGTTGATTTCTTTTGTAGGAGCTATCAAACTCCGTTCCATCAATGAGCGTGCCCTTGTAATGAACCTTTACAACATCATCTGCGGCAGGGCTTTTTCCTGTGCCCTCTTTCACGATCTGATATTGCAAGCCAGACTCGGTAAC
>JAGRAX010000071.1 GCA_020434365.1 Bdellovibrionales bacterium | reverse complement strand
AGGTTCTGAAAAGCTCAGAAATGGGAGCAGTTATGCAGCTCCCTTAACAGCAGCCTTTGTCGGCTTGGGCCAATCACAATATGAAGGTGAAAAAGACCCTGAAGGCATGTGGAGATCTGAAGTTCTCAAAGAAATCATCAAAAGCTCTCGTAGCCCGATTTCCAGAAACAGCGTAAAAGGATACAAGAGAATTGTCTCTTTCAATGCCGATCAGAGTATGGAATTTGGCAAATCTCTTTCACCTTACTATCAAAGCATTAGAGGTTCAGAGCAAGGAGGAATCCTAGATGCATATGAAACCTTATGGTCCTTAAAAAACAAGCACCGTTGCAGACTATTGAGATGCTTTAGAAAATAAAGGGTAGACAATAAAGAGAGTTACCAACGGCTCGGATCCGAAGACTTTACCAAAGCTCTTTTTTGAAAGATTCTTTGCACCATCGATACACCAAATAAACAACTGAAAGTGTCGTTAATGAAAGAGAAATACAAACCAAAATAACCATAAATAAATATGAAAACTGAAGATCAATATTCAAGAGAAGCTCCTTGTTCATCAAGTTGATTCCAATCAAAAGCAGCTGGGCGGCGCCAGGTACAAAACAAAACAACCAACATAGAAACCGCAGTACCGATGAGCGAAGCCGTATACCAACCCAAAGTGAAATAGGCATATAGTCCCACGATACTTCCTACAAGCATTCCATACATTGCACCTTGAGCATTGGCTTTCTTCCATAGTAGACCAGTTAAAATGGGCCAAATTGTGCTTCCAACCAAAGGACCTGCAAAAAACAATACCGAAGCCAAAGTCCCTACTCTCGGCAGACAAACAAGCCAAGCTAAGATTCCAAGAAATAAAGTAATCCATACAGAAACTTTTCTCAGTTCGTGATCCGTTGAGCTTGGCTTGTATATCTTGCGATAGACATCTTCGGTCAACAAATCTACTGTGGCGGCCAGCAAACTATCAATAGAAGAGGCCAAAGAAGCAAACACAATAATAAAAATAACAATAGATCCTGTTGAACCTAACACCTTAGAAGCCACCAGCGGCCCTACCATATCAGGACTATTGATATTGATTCCAAGTGTATGAGCAGCCAAAGCAATAAAACCAGCCGCAATAGGAACAGGCAGCCAAAACAAGCCACCTAGAACGAAAGCTTTCCCCCCTAAACCTTTTCGAATGGAAAATGCTCGTGACCACCATACATTGCTATGAACAATTTCTCCTATTCCAAAAAACATATTATTGAAAATCGCAATGATTGCAGCCGGAAACAAAACATACAACAAACCAGGACTCGTTTCAGAAATGTTTGAATATATTTCTCGACTCGGAACCGTAATGATCACAGTGATTCCCACGCCTAAGATTCCAATCAAAATAATTAAACTCTGAATAAAGTCAGTACCAATCACCGCAAACAGTCCACCTCTAAGCGTGTACATTACACATACAAATAAAATCACGCTCATACCTACTGCATAAGGAATTCCAGAGAGGGCTTGCAATAGAATTCCTCCCGCCATGCCCATACTGATCAACCATGTGATACTGTAAAACAATGAGATGAGAAGAAATACAAACCAGGTTTTTTGCCCGTACCTAAGTCGAACAAAGTCTCCACTGGTATATCCTTTTGGCATAAGTTTTTGAATTCTCTGAGCCAAAGGCGCAAAAAGAAACAAACCAAAAGAAGCTGTCGAGTATGCTAGCATGCCCCAAATTCCAAGTTGAAGCGCAAACTGCGGTGCGAGCATAGTCGTATTAGATGTAATCCATGTCGCAACAACCGTGGCACTTCCTAAAGCCAACCCAACATTGCGCCCGGCAACTGTAAAACCTTCAAAATTCTTAGCCTTTTTTCCTAAATAATGTCCCAAAAAGATCCAAAGCAACCCAAAAAGAACAAGAATACCTCCTGCAACTTTGGGATCTAACAAATACTCTGTTTCTCTCATCAGCTACTCCTTCTTACCCCAGTTGCAACAAGAACCACAGTCGCAACAAAAACCATCGCCCCCAATGCAAACAATCCAATGGCCAAAACAAGGGAAGGGTTTTTGACCGTGAGTGTAAACACGGAAGACCAAGGACCCATTTTATTTTGATTTTGAACGGATCGAACTCTAAATAGATACTTTCCATCTAACAAGCCAGATACAAAAGATGCCTGTTCAACTCCAAGATACAATGTTTTGAAAACATCTCCTTTTGACAGGTCTTTTCTTTGAAGTTCATATTGAAGGTTTTGGACTCCTTCCTTTGCTTCATCGAGTTCCCATTGTAGTCTGTAATACCCAGAGTCACTGATCGCGTGAAGCCCATGAGAAAAACTCACTTCAGGCATTGAAACCGAATGCGTCGGCGAAACAAAGGCCATCATGCAAATCGAAAAGTAAAGGGCCTGCTTTATGATTTGCCCCGGCCACAGGCACACTGTCTTCATCCACATTGAGACGCTGTAGTATGGTAAAAACATATCCTTGACAAGGAAATATTTTCCTGAGAAACAATAAACCTAGAAAATATGTATAGAAACACACAAAATATTGATGTTCAAATCATTTCTCAACTTCGTCAAATCATACGCGCAGTGGCTTTATTTTCGTCTCAAGTCAAAAAACAAACTGGCTTAAATGCATCACAACTTGCTTGTTTGACTGAGCTCAATGAAAAGAAAGAACTGAGTTTGGGAGAGCTATCAAAAAGAATCCATGTCAGTCCAAGCAGCGTAACAAAAATCGTCGATGCTCTAGAACAAAAAAAATGGGTTGAAAGAACCAGAGTCAACTTGGACCGTAGAGTGATCAAAGTAAAAATTACGCGAAAAGGATCAAATGTGATTTTCAAGGCTCCGAAATCACTTCAAAAGAAAATGTTAGAAGGTCTAACATCCCTACCCTTAGGACTCAAAGAGCAAATTGAATCAAACCTCGAGGTACTTTCCACACTCATAGATGCCCAAGAGTTGGCCTCGTCACCACTCTTAGATACGACAGATAAAGTCATCGATGACACTACATCTTTCAAAGAAACCAAAGACTTTTCTACCCAACTTCAAAACAAAACAGCCTAGATCATTGAAGGTTTTTGTAGAGTAAAAATGACTGTGAAAATCACACGCCAAAAATATGAAAGGTCTATTTCGTCAAATTCCCCAAGAATTTCTATCCAGCGTTTAGAAAATGATATTATAGAATTGGGCCGCATCGGAAAAAATGACCAGGATGGCGGGGTTTATCGACCTGCTTTTTCACCAGCAGATATGGAAGCGCGAAAATGGCTCACTCATAAAATCTCGGAAGCAAGACTGCAACCGTCCATGGATGGAGCCGCTAATGTTTTTGGTCTCTTGAAAAGTAAAGCCGAGAAAAAAAAATCTTTTTTAGTTGGATCTCATCTGGATTCTGTTCCTTGTGCGGGAGTGTTGGATGGACCGCTAGGCGTCTTAGCTGCACTTGAATGTCTAAGGGTCATCAAAGAGCAAAATATACCCCTTAAAGAAAATGTGGAACTCATTGCCACAAGCGATGAAGAGGGTCGCTTTGGAGGAATGCTAGGTTCCGAAGCTATCTGTGGAGCTTGGAGTCCTGACCGAATTCAAAAAGCTCGAGATATTCATGGAATATACCTTACAGATGCTATGAAAAATTGTGGCCTCGACCCTATGAATATTCTCTCTGCTCAGCGGAGTCGACAGAGCATGATCGGATTCTTAGAACTTCACATTGAACAAGGGCCCATTTTGTATCAAAAAGAAATTGATATTGGTATTGTAGAAAGTATTTCCGGCCTATTTCACTGGCAGGTTGTTCTCATCGGAGAGTCAAATCACTCTGGTACAACACCCATGCTGGGAAGAAAAGATGCCTTTCAGGGCATGTGTGAGTTTTCGGGCGAAATCCCTCGCATCATTGAAGAAAATGGTACTGATGATGCACGAGCCACAATTGGGATGGTTCAAGTTCGCCCTCCAAGTGCACATACAGTACCCGGAAGAGTTGAATTTAGTCTTGTGGGCAGAGACTTTACACCAGACTCTCTCGAAGAGCTTAAACTTGCTTTTCGAAAAGCTTTGTCAGCAATTTCAAGGAGAAGAAACCTTATGTTCGAGTTTGAAGAAATCGCAAAAATTATGCCCACAACTTGTGACAATGCGTTTGTCAACATCATTGAAAATGAGGCCAAAAATATGAACTGTTCACACATGCGTATGCCAAGTGGCGCTGGACATGATGGCCAGTTTTTTGGGAGGTATATGCCTGCAGGAATGATTTTTATTCCGAGTCTCCATGGAGTCAGTCATTCTCCCGATGAGTGGTCGAGCCTAGAACATATTGAAATGGGTGCCAATTTGTTGCTACAAAGCCTTCTGCAAATCGTCGGATCATAAAGACCCGTTGAGGACCAGACACAAAAATCAAACATTTGTTTGAAACATACGTTTGGGTTTGCTATACCGGCCGCCATGAAAACATTTGCTTGTATAGCTTTGTGCTTTTTCTATGGCATCTCTCTCACCTACGGATCAGAAACCCAAGTTCAAAAACTTCGCGAGATGGATCTGTGGAACCTTGCAGCGGCTCTAAGTCCTGAACAGTTAAGATTATCAAACAAGCTTCTGGAAAATGAGGTTGCAACGCAGGAGTTTGAGAATCAGTACGTCCCAGAAACCTTTGGAATGGCGATGTATCGCCGTACCAATGAAGAGCCATTTATAGCATTCAATCCCATCATTTCTCCTCAAAGCGTCTTCGAGGGAGGAATTCAAAAGAAATTTCGAGCAGGTATCAGCGCAAATGCAGCAATCGGTCTAGACAACAGAACTTTTGCATTCAACGGCAACCAACAAAATCCGTCTATCGCAACCGCTAGAGTCGGTTTCAATATAGACCTATGGAAAAACTTTTTGGGTAAATTTGATCGTGAAACCCTCAAATCTATTCAAGCCAACAAAGAATATGCAGAGGTATACCGGAAGATTGGGCAACATCGCTATTGGATTTCTCTCAGATCAATATTTTGGAATCTCATTACACTAGATCAGCAGATTGAGCTCGCTCAGACGATGTTACAACATGCAAAGCAGCAGGAAAAAGAAGTCCAGCGTAGATATAGAGACCAAGCAGCAGATTTGGCCGAGCTCTCACTCTACCAATCTCAAAGCGCTTCTCGGCAAAGTGAAGTTCTCCATTTGGAATTCCAACGAGAACAATATGTAAAGCAACTTGCGAGTATGCTTCCTCAATTTTCTTCGAAGAAAATTCAGATCATTTCAGAAGATCCTGAGCAAGTACGTGCCAAAGTATTGCACTGTATTGCAAACGTTCAAAGCTATGAAAACCTTCCGTCTCAGGCTACACACTATGATGAGCTTTTGGAGGCGGTATCTCAAAACAAAAAAGCTCAAATCAAACTTGCACAAAACTATGGTAGCGTAGATGTAAATCTGGCTGGAAATGTATTTTCTACAGCTGTCGACCCAGAAATTGCTCCAGCTTTTGGGGAAGTCTTTGGAGAAAAAAGACAGGGATTTCAAGTGCAGCTCAATGTATCGGTTCCTCTGGGCAAAGGAGATACAAAGAAAAAGAAAACTCTACTCGCAGAGCAAGAACTTCAAAGAGAGAGACAAGAGATTCAACTGATGATGCAGTCAAGTTTCGATTTTATTCAAAAATCGATTCCACTGCTACTTACATCAATTGAATCTCAGAAAAAAAACATTGATAGCCTTCAAGTTCGAACAAGGGAAGGAAGAAAAAAATACAATCAAGGACGTATCTCTTTAAGTGACTATATTTCTGACCAAGATCGACTACTCCAAAGTGAACTCAACCTCAAATCGAGTCAAAACATGGTGATTCAGACTCTGCTTCAATATTTAGAAATATTTGATCAAACCCAATGTACATTCAATCAGGTAAAATCATGAAAAATATCATTCAATTCTTCGTTAAAAATTATAAATTTACATACGTCTTAATGCTTTTTGTCTTGGTGTATGGACTTCTGGGCTTGAGTCGAATGAACTCCGAGTCTTTTCCTTCTGTAAACCTTGCAACAGCTACAGTCACCACAATGTATCCAGGTGCCTCTGCAGAAACCATTGAAGAGCGCATTACTAAGCCCATCGAGGATGAGATCCGTACCGTCAAAGGACTCAAAGATACCCGTTCTCTTTCACAAGCAGGAAAAAGTAAAATCACCATTCGAGTTGATATGGATCGCTATGATGTTGACCATGTTATGGATGACTTGCAAAAAGCGGTTCAAAGAGTGTCCAACTTACCTAGTGACCTACAAGAAAGTCCTAAATTTGTAGAACTCAACTCTGAAGAGTTTCCGGCCATCGAAATCGCTCTTTCTGGAGACAATATCAATCGAAGAAGAGACGCTTTTGCAGATTTTGTCAAAGACAAAATAGAAGACAATAAAAAAGTACTAAACGTTAGGCTAGTAGGGTTCAGAGAGCGAGAGTTTTCCGTAGAACTCATAGCAAAAAAACTTCAAGAACTTCACGTAAGTGTAGACGAAGTCTTTTCAGCTCTTAAAAGACGAAACCAAAATGTTCCGGCTGGTGACTTAAAATCTACCCATGAACAACTACTCGTCAAACTAGATGGCAAAGTTACAACGACAGAAGAGCTGGAAAATATTTACATTCGGTCGAACTTTTCAGGACAAAAAATACAAATCAAAGATATTGCCATTGTCTCTGATTCTGCAGTTGAAGCTGAGGTATTAGCTCGAGTCAATGAAAACCCCTCTACTCTCTTAGTCGTAACCAAAAAGGCTGGAGAAGATACCATTGAATTGGTTGAAGAGATTGAACAAAAGTTCTCTACTCTAGATCTTCCTGAGGGACTTTCTTGGACCATCTACAACAATGAGGCAGGAAAGGTCAAAAAGAGAATGGAAGTATTGGAATCCAATGCTTTTACTGGACTGATTTTGGTAATCGTTTTTCTTCTTCTTTTTCTACCTGGTAGAATTGGCATTTTTGCTTCTCTCTCCTTACCCTTGGCTGTCATGGGAACCATGGGATTTATGTCCAGTTTGAGTATGAATCTAGATGCGATTACCGTTCTGGCTCTTGTGATTGCACTTGGAATGCTTGTAGACAATAGTGTTGTCATCAGCGAAAACTTTGCTAGGCTTGTAAAAAAAGGAATGTCAGTACAAGAAGCTGCGGTAGAGTCCGCCTTTCAATTTTGGCTTCCTATTTCTTGTACAGCCTTTACAACCATTGCCGCTTTTCTCCCGATGCTTGTGACCAAAGGGGTTATGGGAGAGTTTATTAAGTTTATTCCCATCATTGTGTCAATTTCTTTGGCTTTGAGCCTTATTGAAAGCTTTTTTCTTCTTCCATCTCGTTTGATTTTTGGATCAAAAAAGAAAGTTCAACATATTCAAACAGACGATGATGTATATACGGACTGGTTTGCCAAACTCACCAAACGTTTTGAAAGGATGATGGAGGTTTTTGTTTCCCATCGCTATATTGTTGCAAGTGGGTTTACCTTAATCATTATTTTTTCTCTTTTCATGTTGGTTAAAGTAAATAAATTCATTTTATTTCCTGCCGAACAAACTGAAATCTATGTTGCCCGTATTGAAACCGCGGCTGGAACGCCTTTAGAAATTACAGATCAATATGTGCAACTCACCAGTCAAAAAATCAAAGAGGTGCTGGGAGAACATGTAGAAAATATTGTTGGGAGAGCAGGAGTTTCCCAAACAGATCCAGGTGATCCGAAAATGAAAGAAGGAAGCAATGTAGGAATGGTCATGATGTACATGACAAGAGAAGCTTCTTTTGAGCTTGACTATACTCAAGTACTCAAAGATCTTAGATCTATTGAAGTACCAGAACTTAAAAGTCTCAGTTTCGAGGCAGCAATCAACGGACCTCCCGTGGGAAATCCCGTAGAAACGACGTTTAGATCTAACAACAATACTCAATTGAAAGCTGCTACGGATCATATGGTAGAGTACCTGACATCCATTCCCGGAATTGTCTCTCCTCAAACAGATGATGTTGTTGGAGACGATGAAATTTCTTTACTTTTAAATTACGAAAAAATCTCACGTTTAGGGCTAGACTTACAAACTGTTGGTAATGCCGTCAAAACAGCATTGGAAGGAAGTCTAGTTACGGAGATCACGCTCAACAATAAAAAATTTGATTTGAGAGTCAAATATGCTGGAAAAGATAAAGAGAAGATAGAAGATTTAAAGAAAATTGAGGTTATGGATGGACGAGGAAATCTGATTCCTTTATCTACTTTGGCTAGCCTAGAAAGGCTACCCGGAACGCCCGAGATCAAACGTTTTGATTTTCAACGTTCAAGAGGTGTCATCGCAGATATCGATGAAAATCAAATCACAAGCATCGAAGCCAATCAAAAGGTTCTAGAGTACTTTGAAAACAATCTCAAAAAAGAATATCCTGAAGTATCCATTGTTTTTGGTGGAGAACAAGAAAACACCAAGGAATCTATGGAAAGCCTCGCCAATGCCATGGTACTTGCACTGATCGCAATATTCGGAATCTTGGTTTTTCTTTTTGCCTCGTACATGAGACCTGTCATCATCATGTCTACGATTCCTTTGGGACTTTTGGGATTCGCAGTAGCTTTTTATTTTCATGGAAGAGCAGTAAGTTTCTTATCCATGATTGGGGTGATAGGCCTTTCAGGAATCATTGTAAACTCTGGCATTGTACTTGTGAGCTTCATCGATGACCTTCGAGCAGAAGGAAAACTCAGTTTGCAAGACATTTTGGTCAAAGCCTCAGGCATGAGACTTCGAGCTGTGGTTGTAACCTCCTTGACAACGATCAGCGGACTTTTTCCAACGGCTTATGGAATTGGAGGAAAAGACTTGATTCTGATTCCCATGACACTGGCCATGGCGTGGGGCCTTACAAGCGGAACCATTCTTACTTTAGTTTGGGTGCCTTGTGCCTATGCAATAGTGGAAGACATCAATGCCTTTTTCAGACGAGTTTTTTCAAAGAAAAAAATCTTAGAGAAAGCTGCATAATATAGATGTCTGAAGTACAGTCCACAGAGGCAAAGCAGAGAATTTTAGATTCTGCAGCAAGCTTATTTTCCCAAAAGGGATTTGCCTCTACGTCTGTAAGAGACATAGCACAACTGGCCCATGTCAACGTATCCTCGATCAATTACTATTTTGACTCCAAGGAAAATCTTCTTTTTACGCTGTTAGCAAAAGCCTTACATTGCTTGGATGATCAAATGAATGCGATTGATTTTGACAAAGTAAAAGATTTCTCTGATCTTGTAGATAAAATGTATCTCACCTTGAAACAAAACCACGACATGACTTTAAACATCATG
>JAGRAX010000070.1 GCA_020434365.1 Bdellovibrionales bacterium | reverse complement strand
ATAAGAAAAGAAAAATAGAAGTTTTCTATTGTAAAATTTAAAACCTAAGCCCTTACACGTCTTAGGAAAAGATCCATCTCTACGATCAATTTCTATAATCCCTACTTGAGTGGCTTGAATTTCGTAAAAGTCTTTATCCTACTAAGAAAAAGCAAAATACTTCCAAATACCCTTTAGTTACAAGATAAATTCCATACTTGATAAGAAGGTTGCAAAGTCAAAATAAAAACATATATGATTATATTCTAGCGTGATCCAGCGTATTCAAAAAGGTAGTCTTTAAGACTTGGAGGAAATGATGCCTCATCGTGTACGAGCCGCGTATTTCCTACTCTAATGGAATACACTCTATATTTTCGAGGCTTTTGACTGGTATCAAAGGGCAAATCATAAGATAGCACAATGGAATTTTTTAAATCTAGTATAAAACTTCCACTCAACTTAATACGATTGCTCTCGTATCCAATCAATCTCATACCCGAGATCAATTCAATTTCAATATCTTGAGCATTGTAAGGATTGTCTCGGTTTGGAAATCTAAATCCTAGACTGTACACATCTTTTTCATCCCACTCTGTAATGCCTTTCAAAATCAATGAAGCATTTTTTAAAAAACTTCCGAGTTTGGTCTTGGCAGCTTCGTTATCAACAATAAATTCAACGGCTTTTTCATAGGGCTGATCAGAATCTTTTACATTCAATTTTATTTTAAAGCCGTACAGGCCAGAGGGATCACTTTCCTTGATGGTATAGGTAAAAACACGCTCATTGTCACTTACATAAGAACGAAGCATCATTGTATTTTGTACGCCTGTTACTCCTATATCATATCGAAATGCTTTGATATTTTTTGATCCCGTCGTAGACATCATAGAGTCTTTTACGACAAGAACATCCCCTGGCCGATAAATCCTAAAATTCTTTTTTTTAGCGTATTCTATGATATCACTGTCTTTATAATCTCTACTATGTTCAAAACGCTTCGAAAATAAATTATTTCTATTGAGATTGTTTACGTGCGAATAGGATAAATAGGGTTTGAGTTCTTGAGGCTCTTTCGAAGAAGCAGTTTGCGCAAAAGCTCCCTCCGAACAAAAAACAAAAGAAACTACCAAAAAAAACAAGTACCTCATTTTACAGCCCCCTGAAATTTTCATGCAACATTATGATTCTTAGATCACAACACCACACACAAAACAAGCTCTATAATAAAAAGTTACAACTCTTTATTCTGTTGGACAATAAGAGAAAAGCAGCAAGAAATATTGTTTAGCTTTCTGCTGATTCGATTGATTATTTTCAGGCTCTTTTCGATAAAATATCAACTCTTCTTCATTTTCAGCCACATAGGCAGCAGATTTACCCCAACCCTCTCCACCTGTAGCCCAATCAATCACACCAAAAACTGCGCAATCCTCGCCCTTAAGAGCTTCAATTCTCTTTATCGCTTCGTCGTACACCTGAGTTGCCTCTGAGGCACTGGGAAAAACAAAAAATTCATCTTGTCGCGGTCGAACGATGTTATTGATGTCTTTTTCTGCTTCCAAACGAACGGTGTACCCGATGACGCTACTGTCTCCTTCTATAGGAACATTGATGCCATTCTCAATCAAGAATTGTTGCGCTTCTTTGGCATAGGTAGATAGCTTGGCATTATTAAGTTCTTCCTCAACCTGGGCCTTGGCCTGCGCAAAAAAGCCCAGAGAAAGTACGCTGATTAAAAGAACACGTAATTGCAGATTTCTTTTCATGCTAACCTCTATAAAAAATACGAAACTCGAAAACCTAGATACCGCCTCATACCCAAAAAAGAGCCCCTTCGTCAAGCCTTAAAACATCACATATACCTAAAGGCCTTCTACAGGCCACCGATCTTTCTTTCTTGCTTGGCTTAAAGCTTTTTATCCAGGATTGCCGTTAAATCTACGATCTTTTTATCCCAAAAGCTCGTAGCCCAACTTTTCATCTTCTCTGCTTGTTCAATAGACATACGCAGCTCTTGTTTGGTCAATTCTCTATGTTGGTCCAAGATCACAGTATCGCTATCATCTGCCGGGTATGGAGGACTACAAATAAACAAAACTTTAGCATCTGACTGATCTCGATTAAAAAACTGAAGACTTTCATTTGCCTTGGTCAGGATCCACTCTCCCTGCTCCAAAATGCGATGATACTCAGAATCTCCTATTTTTTTTCCCGAAACATGAATACGGCCATGTAAAACATATGTAATCTGCTCTAAGGTTTTATGATAATGAGTGGAAAAACTACTTTGCGCAGGGAGTTTGCCCTCCGCAACATTCACTCCTTTTGCATCGGTACACAAAACATCTACGGCCATACCGTCAGGTGCAATCACAGAAATTTTTTCATTCATAACAATACCTCATCTTTCGTTTTTTTTTTACAAGCTGGAATAAAGCTCAGGTCTTCTGTCCTCTATATAATTCATCCAAAATCCAGGGCGCCTTTGAATCACTTTATTTCGAGCTTCTTGAAGGTCAATCTCTGCATCAATGATTTGCTCATTCTTTCCGCCTGCTTTAGCGAGTTCTCTACCCCTTGTTTCAAAAATGACCGATTGTCCGGCAAAGGTATAGTCTCTTTCTTCACCGACTCGATTGCATGCGACAAAGAAAACCTTGTTTTCTATGGCTCTGGCTTTTGCCAAAAAGGGATCCATAATCTCTTCTCCAGGATCCGGCCAATTCGTAGGAAGCACAATGATATCGGCCCCCAATAAAGCGAGCATTCTCGAATATTCTGGAAATTTTAAGTCATAGCAAATTCCAATGCCAATATTTCCAACCGCACTGGGAAAAACAGTTGGGGGAAGATTCCCGGGATCTACATGATGATCCAAAGCCAAATGAGGCAAGTGAAGTTTTCGATGTTTTCCAATGATTCCATCCGGTCCAATGAAAACAGCGGCGTTGTATAGATTTTCAGCTTCCTTCTCAATGAGACCGAAAACCACATGAATCTGAGATTTTTTACATAGCTTTTCGATTTCATATGTTGCCGGTCCAGGAATGGTTTCAGCAAATGGCAGAGCCTCTTGTCTCGAAGAGAAACAATAGCCCGTCAAAGAACATTCAGGAAACACCAATAACCGAACTCCTTGAGTGGAAGCGCTCTTGGTCATCGCTGTAATTTTCTCTAGATTACTTGCTTTGTTACCAATCTTTGGATCCATCTGAGCAGCAGCAATTTTAAGAAGGCCTTTTTTATCTTTCGTGGACATAGCTTTAGAACAAAAGTGTCAAACTATAAAGAATAGTGCTTTTTCCAAATTTGCTCTCCCAATTCGTAGAGAGCACGTGCAATTTCTAAGGCCTGTTGACTGGCTTTGATTTGATAAAATTCAATTCTCTGAGCCAACAGACGAAAATCATCGGGCGCGCTTTTCATAGTATCAATACCACCTCCAGCAGGATCTGGAAGTAAGTAGCCTACTTTTCGAATTCCCGACAAAACGATTCTGGATGTGCACATCAAACAGGGCTCTAAACTTACGATCATAGAGCACTCGCTTACATCTCCTTTTTCTTGATTCTCAAAATCATCTAAAGCGTTGGTCTCTGCATGAGCTCCCGACAAAGGTTTGGGAAAAAAATATCGATTGGTTGAAACCGACTGCAATTGATCATTCGAATCGAAAATTGCGGCAGCCACAGGATAGTTCCCCTCTTGAGCTGCCAAAAGAGCATGTTCAAAGAGAGTTACAAGTTTTTGATCTTCACTTGAAGATTCATTTTTTTTGAATCGCTCAATTTGCTGTTGCAATTTATCGATTTGTATCAACATGATCTAATTTGCCTATCGGACTCTTAGAGCTACGTCAATATATTGACTTTACCTGTCGTGTTAAAGCTATTCACAGCAAGTTTGTTTTCCAGGTATGGGTGCGCAACAGGATTTCACTTCATTACTCTGAGTAACTTTTTTCGCAGAGAAGTACTCTATATCCTCCATATTTCGATAGGTTTCCCATCCAATTCCAGCAGGATCTATGATCCATGATTTATCTGACTTAGAATAGCAACACTCTGTTTCTCCCTCATCAAAAAGTTGACGATCTGCCCCCTTCATCCGGGTTCGGAACTCTTTGAGTTCTTTTTCTTCTTCAACCTGTATACCCAAATGATCAAGACCTATTTTTTGACTCGACGTGGAAACGGCAAAATTCACTCTTGGATCATTGATCATCCATTTGGCATAGTCAGATTTTACTTTTACCGGCTGCGCTCCAAAAAATAGAGTATAAAAATCTATAGCTTTGTCTAGATTCGGAACTCCTAGGTGAATATGCATTCTTTTCATTGTTTTTCCTTTCTGTTTACTGAGTTAACAACAGTTTTTCAGCTCCACACTGAGACAGTTTCTTTTCCTACTCTTTTTTAGGTTGACCATCTCATCATTACAGCAATCACGAAGCAAAAATTGGATGAGATTTTGAATTTCTTTAAAGTTTGCAACATAAATCATAGATCGTCCTTCTTTTTTCGAACAAACAATCCCCGCATGACTCAGATGGCTCAGATGAAACGACATTGTATTGTGAGGAACATCCAGTTTCTCACTCAATGTTCCTGCAGAAAATCCATCAGATCCTGCTTTGACCAGAAGACGAATCACTTTCAGCCGTGTCTCTTGTGACAAAGCATCGAATAAAATCAAAGCGCTATTTATGTCCATATGTCTAGATATATGGACATAAATAGCGGAAGTCAAGTCCAACCCAAATAAAAAATTTTATGCTAGGCGAGTTCCATTTGGGATCCTTTGATCCGTGCTTGCGAGAATGACCTTACCCTCTTCTAGAACAAAACCTGTAACAAGAATTTCTGAAATGAAATTAGCCACCTGTTTAGGTGGAAAATTCACAACGCATAAGACTTGCTTTTCTAGCAAACTATCGATGTCATAACATGTTGTAATTTGAGCACTCGATGCTTTGACTCCCAAAGGGCCCAAATCCACCCACAACTTGTATGCAGCCTTTTTAGCTTGGGGAAAATTTTCGACTTTTATTATGGTCCCTACTCTAAGATCTATTTTTTCAAAATCTGACCACTCAATGAAGTTCATGATTTTTTACCCTGCCAGTTCTTGGCTGATTTCACAAGATAAAGCCTATAGCCTATTGAATCAAAGTGACTTAGGATAGATCTCGTATGAATATAAAAAATATACGACTACGTGAAATGATACCGGGAGATATCGGTCAGCTAGAGAAACTCTACCTTCAATGCAGAAAAGAAACTTTTCACTGGATCCCTTCAGAGACTTTTGCACTCGAAGATTTCCGAAAGGATACAGAGGGTGAATGGACTCTTGTAGCTGAAATTGAAGGAAAAATCATAGGCTTTGCATCAGTCTGGGTCCAAGATCATTTTTTGCATCACTTGTATATTGATTCCCAACTTCATAGTTTGGGAGTAGGCCAAGCTTTATTGAAAAGATGTCTCACGAGCAAACTACAAAAGCCCGCTCGACTTAAGTGTGTCGTCAAGAACACCAAGGCTTGCAAATTCTATGAAAAACAAGGCTGGGAGATCGAGTCTACAAGCTTGAAAGGTCCAATGGGACCCTTTCATGTATACGTATTGAAATGATAAAGAAGTTTACTTTCTTTTTGTGATCAACAGAATTGTTTGTGTAGGATAGTGAAATGGTTTTTCCCAGCCTTCATCATGAAATATAGGTTCCAAATTGATGTTGTATCGCTTCAAAGAATCTTCAGAAAATCCCCTTGCAATATCTGTCGTTGCTATGGTTTCAGGATTTTTGTATTCAATGCTTGAGGAGCCCTCTAGATATACCCACTCATAACGAATTTGATCTTCGTCAGCTCCTCCTTGATTGAATTGATTTATTAGGTCTGCAACTTGACCTTCAATATCGAGCCATCCTGAGACAAAATTAGCTCTAAAAGATCCTCCCGGCTTCAATAGTTTTAAGCTATCTAAAATCATTTTTGTCTGACGGTCCTCATCTAGATAGTCAAACAAATTATGAGTGACCACCATAGCCAGTGAGCCCGGCTCAAAAACGTTTCCCTTGCCAATCAGAGTAGAGAGACTCTTAACATCGGCGCCAATAAGATAATTTTTTTTGGTCTTCGGATTTCCATAAAGCTCCATATATAATTTTGCCCAATCACCTCGTACAAGTCTACGATAGCAAATATCCAAAGCTCTTACCTGTACACCTTTTTCAATGAGATAAGGCAAAAACACATCAAAGCCCTCACCAATGCTCAAAACTTTTTCTCCGATGAGATCTTTGAGTCGAGGATGTTGCAGTCTGCCTCGATCTGACTTTGCGACGAGCTTAAATTTCATCTTTGTTGCATACGTTTGCCTCAAATGATCGTCGATGAGCCTAGGAAGATAAAGAGTGTTAAGCGTAAAAGAGAGTGGGTGATCTGGCTCCGTGGCTACGGCTCCCACATAATTATACTCTTCAAAACTCTCAGAATCTTGATATCGAATCAGCCGATCCACATTCCAATCTGACTCAGATATTTGCTGCCCAAAGAGTTGAGAGCTACAAAAAAGAAACAAAACCCCAAAACTAAAAAAAACCCATTTTCCCACAGCTCCTTATAACGCATCACGCTATAAAACTCAAACCGAAAACCGGTGCCAGGCACCTTTTCCCGGAAAAGGTGCCATACTAAAATCGGTCGATAGGATGAATCTAGGTCAATTGACCTAGAACTTAGAGATTTTCCATAGATTTTTTAATCAAACGTACAAACTCATCTTTTTTAGCGCAAAAAGGAGCATGACCCGTATTGATTTCATGCACCTCCTCAATACCATGAGACCCAATCATTTGATCCTGAAGCTCAGGTGGAATGACTTTGTCTTTGCCAGGTCGTATGTATGCTTTTTTTACTGTGCCAAATTTTTCCTTGGAAAGCTTTAGCTTATCTAGTGAAGGCTTAATGGGCTCTGATACTGCATTATTTCTAACTAAAGACTGATCTTGTGGGAAGCAATCATCAAAAGATGCTGCGATCAAATCGTCTACCGAAAGCTGCTTACCCAGCTTGATACTCATACTCTGTGTATCATAGGTCAAAGAACCAAAATATTTTTCATATACATCTTCCAAAGATTGTCCGTTTTGTGGCAAATATGCGGATACATAAATTACTTTTTTTATTTTCGAAGAAATTTCTTCGGATAACTGCGCAGCCACAACACCGCTCATGCTATGTGCAACTACAACCACAGGGTTTTTGGCATGCTCAACTAGGTCTTGAATTAAAGAAACGTGTGTATGCAAGGTGATGCGATCAAGATCTTTTCCATCTCTGCCTGCCAGATTCGGAGCAATAACCTCATGCCCACCTTTTTTAAAATCTTCTATTACCCCTTGCCAAATCCAGCCACCCAACAAGGCACCATGTAAAAAAATAATTGTATACGTCATGGTTTCTTTAGCTCCGAATTTTGGTCAAACACTAAAATCCACGCATCCTCAATTTTTTTAAACAGAAAACAAATTTGAAGGTCTAGCTTTTTGATTTGATTTTCCATTGGAACTTTTACCTTTGCAGCACAGACTCCAAAGCCTATGCATTCAGACTCAGTAGTAGAAATGATTTCATAATCAAATAAAGCCTCTGGATTTTCAAAATATGATTTTTGACTCTCGACAAATTTTTCATAGCTTGTAATTGGAACTCCATCCGGCAATAAGATCCGAATAGACTCATTCTTTTTTAAAAACCGAAGAAGTCCATTCATGTTGTGAGAGCGAATTTCTTCAAGAAACTCTTCAAAAGTTTGAGAAAAACTCATAGGCTTTCCTGCATTTCAAGTTTTTGAAGAAACTGCGCAGCCTCTTCTATTTGATGTTCTGAAAAACAATGAATTCCTGAGTTAGATAACAAGGCGGCCACTACTCCTCTACCCAATATTTTCTTCCCTTTGAATCTACCATCATAAACTTCATAGCTTCCACAAGAAGGGCTTCCTTCTTTAAGAATGGCCATTTTAATGTTGTTTTCTCTACATATTTTCAAAGCAATTTCAGCACCTTTAACAAACTGATCTGTATGATCCATCTGACTTTTGGTTCGGATTCTTGCTTGGCCTTCTAGTACAGCATTTCCACTGCCCGTACCTATGATTTCATGAGGCGCACGAGGAATTGGGAATCCCGAAGAAACTTCAGGGCACAGAGATACAATACGCCCCTCTTCTTTCCATTGATCCAATTTAAAATGCTCTAGCTTTGCATCACCACCGTGATAACGAACTTCTTCCCCCAATAAACATGCACTAACGAATATTTTCTCTTTCACGATAACGAAAAGACTATATTCCTAGGAAACACAAAATACAAATAAATCTATTTGAATCAAGACTGACCCGCGAGCCCATCAAAGGGCTTTATTTTCGAGTACCGCAATGAGACTTTCTGAGCGGTCTGTAGAAAAATTCTTTCCAGAGAAGTTTTCATATGAATCGATCATTCTCAACCCAGTTTGATCAAGGATACATTTTATTTCTTCGAAAGAGTTTTCTAAGACCCTAAAATCCTCTTTATGGCTTTCAATACACTTACCTTGGTGCCACATTTCGAAGATCCAGGTTACAATTTTTACATTTCCTTCATACCTACTCTGTGAATAATGAAGGTATTCAGATTCTCCCAAAGTTCTTCTCCCTATCAATTTTTTTTCTTTGAATTTTGTATCTCTCTTGATTACAAAATTTGCAATTGCTTTTCCATTCACTCCGATATGTCTTTGAATGGAGCGTAATGCCCGAATCTGTTGACCCAGATCTTTCAACAAAAACAAAACACTTCTCACAAGCACTATTGGATAGTGCTGTTTCAAATCAAGGGTTTCAATATTTCCAGGCAAGAGGGTAATCTTTGGATCCATGCTGCGCTCATCGTTAAGTCGACTTAAAAAAACTGATCGCATAGATGGAGAGGGTTCGACGCAAGTAATTGTAAAACCTCTCCGAGCCAGTTGTAGAGCTATATCACCTGGCCCTGATCCGATGTCTAAGACGGCTTTGCTTTCAGATGTGATGGTATTCACAATCAACTGAGAGATTTGATCCAAATCACTTTCGGAGGTTTCAAAAAAAGAATAAAAATGTCCAATCTGATGATACATAAGGTTCATATAGATTTTTTATTCTAAAAGATATTTCTCAAGTTTATCGAAAGAACCTGTCCAACCTTGTGTCATATCACTTTTAGCCTGAAAAAAAGTATCGCGCTCTTCTTCACTCGCATTTCCATACACCTGCGAAACCACCGTTACCCGAGTCAACAGAGCATCCTCTGATTCAAAAAGTACTGTACATTGCATAGTTTCAGGCCAAGTAGGTGCCATAGGATGACGAATGATATTTTGATCTTCATCGCAAAACTGTTGGGTATATACAATTCTCTTGTTTGGTAAAACTCCCAGGTAATTCGACTTTCCATAGAGTGTTCCGAAACTACCCTCCATGCAATAAAAAGTTTCACTACCAGTTTTGATTTCGCCATTATAGAACTTGATCTTTGCATCTTTGGGAGGAAGCCAAACAAAAAAATGTTCCGGCTGAGTCCACATTCCGAAAACATGATCCAGCGAAGCCTCAAAAGTCC
>JAGRAX010000006.1 GCA_020434365.1 Bdellovibrionales bacterium | reverse complement strand
AGTTACGATTTTTGGTTTTTTTTGTAACAGGTATAGATTTCTTTGTGCTCTGGAGACATAGCCATGAATATACGCTTGCTCTTGATAAGGAACTTTTACTTTGATCCAATTTGCATCATAAGAAACAACCTCTATTTCCTGAGATGTTTGAAGTGTGAGTAGCTTTTTAGAATCAAAACTTTTATCGATGTATGCAAACACAGTATTGTTTGCTTTTGCTCTTAAAAATACCGTTTCTTCGGCGTAAAGATTTGTTACGCCTACACAGATCCAAAGAAATAATCCTCCCCCCCCTATATAATATTTCCTATTCTTTATCGTATCGATCAAAAGCCTCACCTGCATTGATTTGTCCATCTATATTATTGAGAGAGTTGACAGATGTCGCTTTTGAAAATTCTTCATTGGCCATTTTCTCGTTGCCCATTTCAGAATAAACCAGTCCAAGTTGATAGTGCGCATCGCTCAATTTGGGATCCATGGAAAGAGCTTGTTTTTGTAAGGCAATGGCTTGATCATAGTTTTTTTCTTTTGCAGCGACCTGACCCAAGCCATAGTACACATCTGCACGGTTGGGGGATAGGTTTTTTGCAAGTTCCAGATGTCTTTTGGCTCTTTTTACATTTTCCTCTTTGAGGTACACCATCCCCAAAAGCATTTGAGCTTCAGCGCGATTGGCATCCAATTCAACAGATTCTACAAGTTGTTTCTTTGCATCTTTTTCTTGTTTGGTTTGAAACAATGCTTTTCCAAACAAGAAAGACAACTGACTGTCCTTTGGATGAGATTTCATATGGTTTCGCAAATCTGTGACGGCATCTTGGGGCCGGCCAGTATCGATACTCAAACTTGCAAGCTCAACCAAAGATTCTCGATCTTTTGAATCTCTAGATACGATGTCTCGATATTGCTTGGTCGCAGCAGCATAGTTGCGATCTTGTTTGTAGATTTGTGCAACTTCATATCGCGCGTCGTTCAAGCCATCATCATATTTGATTGCATTGAGATAACTACTGATTCGTCTTTGCTTTTGCTTGTCTGGATCTAGAGATCTAGCCTTTCCAAGCCATGCTTGTGCGTAGTCTTTTTTATAAGCAATGGCTTTATCAAACTCGCTTACCGCATTGGGATATTGTTTGAGTCCCATCAAGATCAATCCTTTTTCGTAGTAGCCTTCTGGATCTGAGGGTGCGAGCTCTATAAAAGCATTGATTTCCTCCCGGGCTTCCGCATAATTGCCCCAGGTACGTTGGATCTTGGCCAAGTACAAATACGGCATCTGATGATCTGCCTTGAGGGCTTTTGCGCTTCCAAAAACCTGATAACTTTGATTGAGTTGGTCTGTTCTGAAATACACTTGTCCCAAATACAAGCGACTTTGCACATCCTGGGAGTTTCCAGCTACAGCGACTTCCAAATACTTTTGAGCTTTCGGCATGTCATTTTTTTTGAACCACAAGCCTCCAATTCTTGCATTACTCAAAGGATGAGACTCTTCGATACGCAAGGCGGTTTCATATGCCGAGATTGCCTGATCCGTAGATTCACTTCTCTCAACGGCATAGGCCCACCGAAAAGCAATGCTGATATCTTTGGGGCGCAGCTTCATCGCTTCGTGATAGGAAATGGCTGCGCCTTTCCAATATCCTATTTTTTCCTGTGCAAGACCCTCTCCTACATGAGCTTTGACTTCTGTCGGATAGGCTTTGGCTGCACGCTCGTAGCTTTGCTGAGCGGGTCGATATTGTTCTGTTTTATGATACGCCTGTCCCAGAGACAAAAGAGAGTGAAGGTCTTTGGAATCAATTTTCAATGCATTCTGATAACTAATAATGGCTGCAGAGGTATTTCCAACAGCTTCCAGCGCATCAGCCAGGGACACATGATACCGAAGCTGCGTAGAATCAATGATGGCAGCTCTTTGATAGTTTTCAATTGCTAGCGATTTTTGCCCCAAGCTCGACTCAATATTTCCCAAATGCCAGTAGGATTGATGAAGCTTTTCATCCAAAACAATGGCATTTTCAAATGCTTGCTTCGCATCCGAGGTTTTTTTGACTCCGACATAGAGAATCCCGAGGTTTTCATAGGCGAGAGCGTTTTTGGAATTGATCCGAATTACTTGTGCATACTGAGCAAGAGCCAGTCGATTTTTGCCTTGATCTCTATACAAGTTTGCCAAAACCATCCGACCTTCTTCGTGATCGGGCTGATCTAATACAAGTTGCTTCAAGGAATCTTCAGCATCTGCATATCTTTTGAGGTCGATCTGAAGTTTTGCCTGTTCCAAAAACAGCTGACTTTGATCAGGATTGAGCTCAATCGCAGTTTGATATGCTTTTACGGATTTTTCTTTTTGCCCTGCATTTCGATAGCACCGTGCCAAAGAAATTGACGTTTGAGATGTTGGCCCTTGACGAGAATGCAAAAGCTCATAAGCTGCAACTGCATTTTCCCAGTCTTGTTGTTTTTCTAATAGCTGGGCTTTTTCTTTCATTGCTCCTGTGTTGCCAGGATCTTGCTTGATTACAGTTGAAAAGGTTTGAATGGATCCTTTTTCATCGCCAATGGCTTTTCGAATTTGGGCAGCTCGCACTCCAGCTACCGAGTTGCTTGGATTTAAGCTGTAAGCATAATCATAAGACTTAATCACAGTCCGCTCATCTCTACCCAAACGATCTTGAGTTTGCGCCAACTGGTAGGCAACCGTGGGATCTTTTTTGCGCACCGCCAAGGCCCTTGCGTAGTATTGCTCTGCTTTTTCATCATCTCCTTGAATTCTTGCAATGTCTCCTAAGCGTTGCAGCGCTTCGAAATCTTTGTTCTCGATGACCAAGGCTCTTTCATAAAAGAGCTGACTCTCTTGGTAGTCTTTAAGTTGAAAATTGATTTTTCCCAAAGCCTCTAAGGACGTAAAACGACTCGGCTCTTTTTCTATTGATCTTTTGTAAGATTCCTCAGCAAGATTGCTTTGTTCACGTGCCCAATAAATTTCTCCGAGTCTCTCTGAGTGCTGAGCCTTTGCCGGTTCAAGCTCCTCAAGTTTCTTTTTTGCAAAAATTTCTGTATTGACATCTTTGAGCTGGCGAGAAGTTTGCGCAACTTGTTCCCATCCATACACAGAACTGGACTGAAGCTTCACTGCTTGCAAATAGCTTGCCTTTGCGGGTTCCCACATTTTCATTTTGACATAGGCGTCTCCTTTGTGGATCCAAGGAAGATGATCTCCCGTTTTGAAAGCAATCGCATGATCATAGTGATCTATACTTTCTTTGACTCTACCCACACCTATAGCAGCTTGACCCAGGTCATCCCATAATTTTGCTTCTTTGGGGAAATATTTCGATGATGTGAGCAAGCTTGGATAAGCCTTGGTGTGTTTTCCAAACTGCAAATACAAGGCGCCCGCTTGTCTCAATGACTTTTGACCGATGTCATCGCTTTGATTTTTGGATAATTTTTCATATTGTCTCAAGGCCTTTTTAGAATCGTTTTGGGCCGCAAGACTTTGCGCCAATCCATATCCAAGAGCTCGGTTTTTTCGATCTTTTTTTATTCCCGCACTAAAGTAGGCTTGAGCTTTTGAAAACTCTCCCTTCTCAATAAATAATCGTCCCAAAGACTCATA
Organism: Bdellovibrionales bacterium; assembly: GCA_020434365.1. Taxonomy (GTDB): domain Bacteria; phylum Bdellovibrionota_G; class JALEGL01; order JALEGL01; family JAGRMV01; genus JAGRAX01. The sequence continues at coordinate 38,682 of JAGRAX010000006.1, read as the reverse complement.
GATCATGGCTGAGGCCTGCTTATTTTTTTCTACAACCAATGCTCGATCCAGCGCAGCTTGAGCACTGTCCCAGTTTTTTTGTCGCATATACACCTTGGCTTCTTCCAAATAAGGCTGAGCTTTTTGCCTGTCACTACTACTTGCACGATCGAAATATTCTAAGGCTTTTTGATCATTGCCTAACTGAGCGTCCATTCGCCCCAAGGCCAACTGAGTTTTATAGGCATCAAACCCAAGTGTATGCGCATTTTCATAGGCTTTCTGTGCTTTTTTGACATTGCCTCTCGCTTCATAGGCCTGACCCAAACCATACCAAGCCACTGGATCTTTTTTGTCGAGGGTCAAAACACTCCCATATTCACGCAAAGCTGAATCCACATTGCCCCCTTGCATATAGGCTCTTGCCAGCTCATTTTTCACAAGTGTATTTTTGGGAAATTGAATGCGCGTAGCTTCAAGATTGGAAATGACCTGCGGAAGATTTTTGTTCTTGCGAGCATCTCTCAAAGCCAGCGCAGCCATGGCTTCTTCATTGCCCGCATCGAGAGCTGCAGCTTTTTCAAAGTTTTTTTGTGCGTCTCTTTCTTTCCCTCGTTTTGTCTGCAGAAGTGCCAGGGAAGAGTATGTCTGTGAGTGGTTTGATCCTAACTTGGTGGCTTGTTCATAATTTTGAATGGCAAGCTGCTCTTTGCCAGTTTTCTCAAATAAAAAGCCCAAGCGATCATAATTTTGTGCATTCTTGGGGGACATCATACTGGCCTTTTGATAAGCGTTGATGGCCTGAGAGTCTTGTCCGAGTTTTTCGAAGATTTTTCCCATCCATTGGTAGGCTTGACCGTTTTGGTCATCTTCTTTCAGCGCTTGAAGGAGAAGTTGCTGCGCATCTTTGTATTTTCCAAGTTCATAATTCTGAATGGCCTGCCCCACATAGTAACCCGCATCCAAAGACCACGCGCTTCCCATCCATAAAACACAAACCAAAACACATGAAACACAATATTTTTTACTTAACATGAACATTCCCTACTTTTAAAAGCCAACCTCATTGAAATTACTCGCAAATTATACGTTACTTCAATTGAGGATCAAATTATTTCCGGTTTTTACGCGTCTCTAACGCGAAGTGACCCTACCTTACAAAAGGAGAAAGTACAGAAAGATCTCCAAGCTGCTTTTGTTTTGGAGAATTTGCCTGACAAAAAGCTAACGATAGAGCTCTAGGCTCTTTCTACACTTTTGCTGGTAGCTACCTTTTTGATCTGAGGCGATGCAATTTTGCAACGCGGCAATCGCGCTTGGTCTTTGTCGAAGTTGAATGTACGTTAAGGCCAAAAGATACTGCGCCTCCGGACAATCCTGCCCCCAAGAACCGGAAGCCGCTGCCACGCAAGCTTGATCTGCCGAGGACAGGAGCTCTTTGGCTCGCGTATAATTTTTCTTTTGATAAAAATGTTTGCCCAAGGGCCTTAGACTTAACACAAAATTTGGATTGATGGACACGGCTTTCTCATAAGACTCTAACGCCTTTTCACTCTTGTTGGTTTTTTCATAGATCAAAGCCATGTTGTGATAGGAGCGCTCTGGCGTAGCATAAGTCACACCCTTCACTGCTTCATTACAGTGAGAGAGGGCTTCGTCGTAACGACTCTGCTGATATAAAAAGCCACATAGATTGTTGTGAGCTTCAGAGTAATTCGATTTGATTCGAATCGCCTTCTTAAAATGCATCTCTGCTTTATCTAGAAGGTTTTTCTTTGCGTACAAGAGTCCTAAAAAATTTTGAATTTCTTCGTTCTTGGGGTCGAGTTTTTCAGCCTCTAAACTCTCAGCCAAAGCTTGAGTTTCTTCCCCTCTAAAATACAATTTTTGAGCCACTCTATACTGAAGAACCGCGTCTTCAGAGCGTTGAACTCTCTTTCCCCCACAAGCTGCCCATGAGATGACAAGTAGAAATCCTAAGCTTACATTTACAAAAGCGCGCCAATACATGCTGCTATCGTAGGTGACTGGAGCAAAAAGGCAAGAAAATGTACCTACTCCACTTCAGTCTAAAACAAGCTCCTACGAGGATAAAAGTAAGGCCAAGCGCTCTTTTGCTTCCGCTGAGATATAGTCTGGGCTGGTTTGCACCGCATGTTTGACGGTTCCTTTATATGGACTATCGCCTCCTGGAAACACATCGCTCAATACTTGAATGATTTTTTTGGCATTGTGAATATTGTGTTTGACGGTCTCAAGCACCATATGCACATCCACGTCATCTTCCGACTCGTACCAACAGTCATAATCAGTCACCAAAGCTAGCGTCGCATAAGAAATCTCTGCTTCACGCGCAAGTTTTGCTTCAGGAAGGTTGGTCATGCCCACGACACTCATATCCAATAAACGATAAAACTTAGACTCCGCACGAGTAGAAAACTGCGGACCTTCCATCCCGATATAGCCACCACCTTCATTGAATTCCACGCCAACTTTTGTTGTCGCTTCGATCAAAGACTTTCGTAGCGTCTCACATACGGGGTCAGCCAAAGACACATGGGCAACTATTCCTTTTTCAAAAAAAGTATTGGGTCTTCCACTACGAGTAAAATCAAAAAACTGATCAGGAATGAACATTTGCTTGGGTGCAATGTTTTCTTTCAAACTTCCTACTGCGCTGACACTAAGGAGCCATTGTACATTCATTTTTTTAAAACCATAGATATTGGCTCGATAATTGACTTCAGAGGGATTGAGAACGTGCCCCACACCATGGCGTGGCAAAAAAACCAACTCCGTACCATTATCTAAAGTCCCCGTCATATAGCTACCGGAAGGCTTTCCAAAGGGCGTGTCTATGTCGTGAGACTCGAGCTTTCCGATTCCCTCCATCTCACTGAGTCCACTACCTCCAATAATTCCCAATCTTTTTGTCATGTTTTACCCTTCTGTGTATTTTCAATTACCTAAACGCTATGCTTGTACCTATCTGCTAGAAATATTTCAAGATCTCTCTACCTTACTTGCTGGCATGAATTTCTGCACCAAAGTAGCTTCGAATCCTAGAACTTATCAAAACCAAAACTGTAGAAATAAAAAACACAAGAGCTACAGTTGTAAAGGTCATGATATAATTTCGCCCAGACCATTCAAGTGCCCTGCCCCAAAAAGCAATGCCCAAGGGATACGCAACAAAACACACTGTGTGATACACAGAGATAACTCGTCCAAGATATTTTTCTTCTGTTTGATTTTGAAGTGTTGTCATCATACTCGTATTGATCATGGCTTTTCCAAGCCCAAGAACAAATGCACTCAACAGGCAAAGAACTCCAGCAGGAAACAAAAACATAAAGGTCGTCACCGCAATGATACAAAGTCCAAGGTATAGGTTTTTATAATGCCCCATTGCATCTTTTTGTTTCGTAGAAGCAAATGAATACGCAATGATTCAATGATTCCTAAAGACTGCAGAGCTAAAATATAAACAAACCAAATTTCATTTTTTCCCAAATAGTCCTCCACATAAAAAGGAAAAGTCACCCAGGAAAAAGCTACCGAAAAATTAAGAATCATAGAAAGAGCTGTATATTCTTTTAAGCCCTTAGAAGAAAAAATGTGCTGGAAGCCTTCTTTGAAATCTTGAAAAGGAGATTGCTCTTTGGATCTTTGATCTAAGCGAATGGGCTCTATCAAAGCCTCTGAAACTGCGGAGAAAACAAAACTGATTCCATTGGCAAGCATTACAGGCAAAAGACCAAAGAGAGAAAAAAAGAAACCTCCAAGCATTTGAGCTACCACACTTCCTATTCGATCTGTTGACATATGCAGGGCATTGGCTTGGGCCAAATCTTTTTTTTCCACCAAAAAAGGTAAAATCGCGGCGGAAGCACTCTCAAACAAGCAACTCGTTGCGCCCAGCAAAAAAGTCAAAAAAGCAATCACGATATACTGCGCATCAAGACTCAAGGAAACATGCCTGAGGATCAAATAAGCAACAAGCAAGACAAAACCGCTTGCAAAATCTGACCATAAGATGATCTTTTTTTTCGAATATCGATCAATCAGTAGGCCCAAAAACATTCCAAAAAAAACAATGGGTAAGTTTCCAATTGCGAGTAGGTTGGAAAGTGTTTTGGGAGATTCGTAGACTTGCTTCATCCACAACACCAGAACGACAAGATAGATGTTGCTACCCATCTGGCTGATGAGTTGTCCCTGCCAAAAAATAAAAAAAGATCGATTCTTAAATATCACCTAGATTTGTTCGTAGTTGATTTTAATTCACCTGACAAGAACTCTATCATTCTAGGATATACTCTTGTTTTCTTTTGATAGCTGGCCACAGGCTGCTGAAATGTCATTGCCACGATTTCTTCTCAGCATCGTGCGAATGCCTTTTTTCTGTAAAACATCCCGGTATTGCTCAATACTTCGCGAACTTGGTCTTTTGAGATGAGGAAAATGAGGATTTTCGTTGTAAGGAATGAGATTGACTTTGCATGGAAATCCTTGCAGATAGTTTGCTAGGCTCTTCGCCTGTTCCAGAGTATCGGTTTGATCTTTGATCATGACAACCTCGAACATGATAGATTTTGGGAATCGATGTGCAATCTGTTTGACTTCGCCGATGAGAGCTTCCAAATTATACTTTTGATTGATGGGCATCCAGTAATCTCGACTTTCGTTGGTACTGCCTGTCAATGATATTGCTAAGTTTACCCGTGTTTGCTCGAGCAAGGTCTGAAATTTTCCGATCAGACCTGCAGTCGATACACTGATTTTTCTACGACCTATGCCATATGCCTTATCATGATGAAGAATATCAATGGCTTTGGTCACCTGTTGTAGATTCTGCAGAGGCTCACCCATACCCATAAATACAATATTGCTCACAGGAAGTTTTTCTACGCTCCGCACGTACCAGACCTGACCTACAATTTCTTCCACACTAAGATTTCTCTTTAAACCTTGGAGCCCTGTCACACAAAACTTACATGCAAGACCACAGCCTACCTGTGACGAGATACATAAGGTTTGACGATCTTCCTCCGGTATCCATACCGATTCGATGATTTGTCCGTCTTCAAGTTCAATGCGATATTTTATGGTCCCATCTGAAGATTGTTGCTTTTCAACCTGCCAGGAAGGAAAGGAAAACTCCTGCTCCATATGATCTCTAAGATCTTGAGGCACATTGAGCATCTCATGAAAATTGAGATGATGTTTTTTATAGATCCATTGAAAAATTTGGCCCGCATGAAATGCGGGCCTTTTTTTTTCCAGAATCCAAGCTTCTAGATCTTGAAATGTTTGAGATAATATCGAGCCTTCGCTCATAGATCTTACGAAGTATGAACCAACTGAATGCCAGGAAAGAAATAGTTGATTTCAATCGCAGCATTTTCAGGAGAATCAGATCCATGAACAACATTCTGCTCAATACCATCCGCAAAATCTCTTCGTATGGTTCCTTCAGCAGCTTCTTTTGGATTGGTAGCACCCATCAACTGTCGATTTCTTGAAATGGCATTTTCTCCAGCTAGAACAGCAACCACAACAGGTCCAGAGGACATAAAATCTGTCAAGCTATCGAAGAAATGTTTATCACTATGAACTGCATAAAAACCTTTAGCTTCTCTTTTGCTGAGTTTGATCATACGAAGAGCGACAATTTCTAGGCCCTCTTTTTCGTATCGACTGATGACTTCTCCGATGAGTCGTTTGCCGACTCCGTCAGGTTTTACAATTGCAAGTGTATGTTCAGTATTCATATATTTCCCTTTCTAAAAAAATTTCTACCCTAGCAAAAATTATAAGTGTTCAACGATGGTCGCACCTAACATGGCTGGACTTTCAACCACAGTGATACCTGCATCTTTCATTGCAGCCTTTTTGGCTTCAGCAGTGCCTTGACCACCTGTAATGATGGCTCCAGCATGTCCCATTCTTCGTCCGGGAGGCGCAGTTGTTCCAGCAATAAAACCAAATACGGGTTTGGTAATATTTTCTTTGATGAAGGCCGCAGCTTCTTCCTCCGCGCTTCCTCCAATTTCACCAATCATCAAAATGGCCTCAGTTTGATCGTCTTCTTCAAAAAGAGGTAGCAAATCAATATAGGTCGAACCAATGATTGGGTCTCCACCAATTCCTACACATGTGGATTGTCCGAGATCTAAGTTGCTTGTCTGATACACGGCTTCATAGGTCAAGGTTCCACTTTTAGAAATGATTCCAATTTTACCTGGCTTATGAATGTAGCCTGGCATGATTCCCAATTTTGCACCGCCTGGGGTAATGATGCCTGGACAGTTTGGGCCAATCATTCGACTTTGACTGTTCTCCAAAACATTCTTCACCTTAGCCATATCAATAACAGGAATTCCTTCCGTAATACATACGATCAATGGAATGCCTGCATCCACAGCTTCAAAAATTGCATCAGCTGCAAATGGCGCAGGAACATAGATCATTGTTGCATCAATACGCTGATTTTTTGTGGCTTGGTACACGCTATCAAAAACGGGAATTCCCTCTACATTTTGCCCCCCCTTACCTGGGGTTACGCCTGCAACAACTTTGGTTCCATATTCTTTGCATGATGTTGCATGGAAAGAGCCGTTGGATCCAGTGATTCCCTGTACAAGTACGTTTGTGTCTTTATTCACTAATACTGACATCGCTTAGTTCCCCGCATGTTTTACAGCTAATGTTGCTGCCTCACCCATATTGGATGCTGTAATAATATTTAGGCCAGATTTGTCTAAAATCTCTCGACCTTTTTCAACATTCGTACCTTCCAGTCGAACGACAAGAGGAACTGACAATGAAATTTGTGATGCTGCATCCACAATTCCTTGCGCAAGCACATCACATTTCATGATTCCACCAAAAATATTGACCAAAATACATTGGACATTTTTGTCGCCCACAAGAATTTTAAAAGCTTCACGCACCATTTCTGTATTGGCGCCCCCTCCTACATCCAAAAAGTTTGCAGGCGATCCACCAGAGAACTTGATGATGTCCATCGTAGCCATGGCCAATCCAGCTCCGTTGACCATACACCCGATGTTTCCATCCAGGCGAATATAGTTGAGGTTCCACTTAGCAGCTTCTAAATCCTGGGGATCTTCTTCGTTGGGGTCAAAGTATTCTTTGATATTTGGATGCCTGTACAAAGCATTTTCATCAAAAGTCATTTTGGCATCCAAAGCAATCATTTGATTGTCTTTGGTTTGAACCAAAGGGTTGATTTCAAGCAATGATGCATCGGTCTTAATGAAAGCATCTACAATGGCCGACATCATTTTATGGAAAGACTTCTGCAAGTCTTTGCCTAATCCAAACTCAAAAGCGAAAAGCCTGGCTTGATAGGGCAAAAAACCTACCGCAGGGTCGACATGAACTTTGACAATTTTTTCAGGTGTTTTTTCTGCAACCTCTTCGATGTCCATCCCACCTTCTGTACTTCCCATCACAACAATGGAGGATGTAGCTCGATCCAAAAGAGCGGCGAAGTAATATTCTTTTTCTATATTGCAACCTTCCTCAACCAAAAGCGTATTGACATTTTTTCCTTCGGGTCCAGTTTGAGGCGTGACCAAAGGCTTGGCCAAAATGGCACTCGCATACTCTTTGACTTCGTCAAAAGATTTCGCGAGTTTTACGCCTCCACCTTTACCTCTACCCCCGGCATGGATCTGAGCTTTGACGACCCAAGGTCCTTGGCCTCCAAGCTGCTTTGCAGCTTCCACGGCTTCATCTGCGCTTTTTGCAACAATGCCTTTGAGTGTGGGAATATTGAACGATCTAAAAAGTTCCTTTGCTTGATATTCATGTATTTTCAACGGATGTACCCTCCAACTTTTTCCATGAGCTCGCTCACAGCATCAACAGAAGCCTGAAACTCTGATGTTTCCTGACCCTGCAACTCAATTTCAATGACTTTTTCCATACCTTTGCTTCCCAGTTTTACAGGAACACCTACAAATACTCCCTTTTGTCCGTATTCCCCTTCCAAACGAACGCAGCATGGAAGAATTCTTTTTTGATCTAAGAGAATAGACTCGACCATTTCAACAACAGCTGCAGAAGGAGCGTAGTACGCAGACCCTGTCTTAAGGTAATTTACAATTTCAATTCCACCTTTGCGAGTACGGTCTACAATCTGATCAATGGTATCTTTGCTGAGCAAGTTTTCAATTGGAATTCCTGCCATCGTCGAAAATCTCACCAAAGGAACCATTGTATCTCCATGCCCACCCAATACAAAAGCATTTACATCCCGGACTGAACATTCGAGAGCTTGCGCAAGGAAAGTTCTAAAACGTGCTGAGTCCAACACGCCTGCCATTCCAATCACTCTCTCTCTTGGAAACCCACTGGTCTGAGCTGCAACATACACCATCGCATCGAGGGGATTTGAAACAATCAACAAAATTGCATTGGGTGAATACTTCACCACCTGCTCGGTCACTGACTTCACAATTTTGGCGTTGATCTGTAGTAAGTCGTCTCGACTCATACCAGGTTTTCTGGGAGACCCCGCTGTAATCACTACGATGTCTGAGTTTGCTGTATCTTCGTAATTGTTGGTTCCAATTACATTGACGTCAAACCCTTCAACGGGAGAGGCTTCCAATAGATCTAAAGCTTTTCCTTGCGGAATGCCCTCATTGATGTCTACAAGTACCACATCGCCCAATGATTTGCTTGCCGCCCAATGCGCAGCCGTAGAACCTACGTTTCCTGCACCTACAATTGTAATTTTCTTTCTCATTGTTTTTACCTCATGTTTTGTACGATTGTCTGTCCGAACTCTGAACATTTTAAAAGTTTTGCACCGTCCATTTGTCTTTCTAGATCATAGGTCACGGTTTTGTTAGAAATGGTTTTTTGCAGTGCATTTGTAATCAAGGTCGCTGCCTGATTCCATCCCAGATGCTCTAACATCATGACACCGGACAGAATAACAGATCCAGGATTGACTTTATCCATTCCTGTATACTTGGGAGCTGTTCCGTGTGTAGCCTCAAATATCGCTAATGTTTTTCCCATATTGGCTCCAGGTCCCAAGCCCAAGCCTCCAACCTGAGCAATAAGAGCATCAGAGAGATAGTCTCCATTGAGATTGGTCGTCGCCAAAACATCATATTCGTCAGGTCTTAGAAGAGCCTGCTGAAACATTGCATCTGCAATACGATCTTTGATCACAATCTTACCTGCAGGAGCTTTTCCATTGTAATCATCATAGAGCTGCGCTTCTGTAATAACCTGGTCCGCATATTTTTCCTGCGCAAGTTCATATCCCCACTTCGCAAAAGCTCCTTCGGTAAATTTCATGATGTTTCCCTTGTGAACCAAGGTCACGGAACTTCTGTTGTTTTCAATGGCATACTGGATGGCTCGCTCAATTAAACGCTTGGATCCAAAGGGACTTATGGGTTTGATACCAATGCCAGCATCATCACGCAGTTGGTCTTTCCCAAGTTCATTTTTAAGAAAAGATATGAGCTTTGCGCACTCTGAACTTCCCGATTCGAATTCTATTCCAGAATACACATCTTCTGTATTTTCTCTGAATACCACCATGTTAATTTTTTCAGGATGCTTTACGGGAGCAGGCACTCCATCAAAATAACGAATGGGCCGAACACAGGCATAAAGGTCAAAAATTTGACGAAGCGCAACGTTTAAACTGCGAAAACCTCCTCCAACGGGAGTCGTCAATGGACCTTTGATTGCAATTTGATGAGTTTCAATCTCTTTTAAGCTCTCATCAGGAAGATAAGAACCTAGCTTTTGCTGCGCCTTTTCCCCTGCATAGACTTCTTTCCATTCGATTTTTTTTGAAGATCCATAGGCAATCTCTACGGCGCTATCAAAAACGGGCTGCGCAGCCGCCCAGATATCGGGCCCCACTCCATCACCTTCAATAAAAGGGATGATCGGATAGTCGGTGGGTTTTACTTTTCCCGCATCTGTAAACTCAATGGTTTTGCCTTTACTCTGATCACTCATATATGCCCCTTGCAGGTAGTCGACACAAATACATCGACGGTTTACACAATTATGGGGCGTATATCACTTGATCCAGAAAATGCAAAAAGGTTCCTGATTGGAAACGACGATTCCCAAATCAATCAAAGGGAAGGTTTTTAGGTATCTACCTTGGTATATTTGAAAGGCGCATAATAACAGCGACCTCTTTCATCGCGTGTTGCACAGATGATTTTGATGGCCTTTTCAACCGAACTGATTCCAGGGTTGAGAATATCTGTGGACAAACAAGCCAAATCCTCGACTCTGCTTGTCGGATCGGAGGGGTCTACTAGGCAGTAAGGCTCGGCTCTATAACTAAACAAAGAAGAGTCCGCGTTGGATCCTGTAGATGTGCCTATGGGAGGAGTCCCTAAAGCGTCGTATTCCTGACCATCACAAACAACAAAAGAGATTTGATATTTGTAGGGGCCAGATTGATCCAAAAAGTCGGCACAATCGTCATTGGTGATGGCCACACCTTCACATTCTGAACCAGCTGTCGCAGCTTCCTGAGCATAGAGGTCAACTCTCGTGAGCCCTTGAGTGTTAACTCCCAAGTTCACTGCACTCAAGTCGCCATATTGAACGACCGCTCCAGCCTCAAGGCCAAAAGTTCTCTGCTCATCTTCTGGATCCGAACCATCTGCCGAACCGATATTATCAAACTCAATATCTTTAAGCTCCTCCAGTTTGAAGTTGCATATATCGGTCAAACTGTTGGTATCAGTCGCCTGCCTGCCCCCTCTCATAACAAGCATGGTCATACCCGCCATCCCCAAAAGTCCAATAGCCAAAAGGACCAGGGCAACCATAATCTCCACCAAGGAAAAAGCCCGATTTGACACCCTCAAGCTTATATGACCTTCTCTCATCATCAGATTCCATTGTTACATATTTTTATTGTACTGAGAATGCTAAAAAGCCCCAATTTTATAACTCATAGCGTTATTCTTCGGTAAAGCTTCTAGGTCTCCCTGAGGCTGGAAATACATCTACCAATCCATATTCCTTAATTTTATAGAGGAGAGAGCGATGGCTGATTTCTAAAATTTTGGCGGCTCGTGTACGATTGCCCTTTGTAACTTCCAAGGCCTTGCTGATCAAGTCGATTTCCATCGTTCTTGTTTTTTCTTTGATTGAAAGTGTATCTTCCTCCTCTGGATCAGGGTCTGTAACTCGTCTTCTCTTATGTAAAAAAACATTGTGAACAAAATTAGGGAGGTGTTCCACACCAATCCATTCCTCGGTGGTAAGAATCATGGCTCTTTCAATGGCATTTTCCAATTCCCGCACATTGCCTGGCCAGTCATAAGAAATCACTGCGCTCATCGCATCCAAATCGAGACCGCGAACCTTCATCCGAAGTTTTTGATTTTCTTTTCCTACAAAAAAATCAACCAATTCTGGTATGTCTTCTTTTCTTTCTCGCAAGGGAGGAATCGCAATAGGAAGTACATTGAGGCGGTAAAAAAGGTCTTCCCTAAACCGCCCCACCTTAACCTCCTGAGCCAGATCTTTCAAAGATGCAGCAATGATTCGAACATCTATAGAAATAGAGGCCACGCTTCCCACTCTGCGAATCTCATCTTCCTGAAGCACTCGAAGAATTTTTGCCTGAAGCGCCAGAGGCATCTCCCCAATTTCATCCAAAAACAAAGTTCCATGGTTGACCTCTTCGAAAATTCCTTTTCGATCTTTCTCTGCACCCGTAAAAGCACCTTTGACATAACCAAAAAGTTCACTTTCCAATAGATTTTCTGGGATGGCGCCACAGTTGATCGCAATAAATTTTTCGCTGCTTCTCGAAGAAGACTGATGGATCATCTGCGCAATCAACTCCTTTCCGGTACCACTCTCGCCTTCAATCAGACAAGTTGTTTTGTAATCCGCAATTTTTTTGATCAGCGCCATGATTCGATTCATTTCAACGCTATTTCCTATAATCTTGGGAGCCCCATGCTCATTGCGATCCACCTGAGTCAGCAGTTTGACCTGAGCTCTCAATTCCGCAAGCTCAACCCACTGCACAAGCATCCTTTCAAATTCAGAGCTTTGAATCGACCTCGGGATACATTCATATACCCCCAAGTCAAAAGACTGTAGTGCCAAGTCACGGTCAGAGTGATTGAGTAGTCCGACTGCAATCATCGATGGATTTTCTTCGAAAATTTTTGAGATAAAATCCCTTGTTCTTTTTTCTACATCCGAAAGCTCAAATAAAACCAACTCGAAATCTTCAGATTCAAGTCTTTCTTGAGCTTCATTCAATGAAGATACGCTACTTACAGAAAGGCCTTGAGACTCTATCATTGTTAGTAAGTTTTTATGACTTACAGGATTAGAATCCACCAGTAGTAGTCTTAAAGAATAAGATACGCCCATCTATACTACGCTCCAAAAACCAAAGAGCTCATGGATTCTAAGCTCATATAAAACCAAACCAAGACATAGATAAGGTCCAAAAGGGATGGCTGTTCTTTTGTGAGCCTGACCGAAAATCATCATGGCCACTCCAACAATTGAACCTAAAAAAGCCCCATAAAACAAAACAAAGCAGACTCCTTCTATCCCTACATGAGCTCCAAAAAATCCCATGAGCTTTACATCTCCAAAACCAAGTCCCTCTCGAAGCGTAACTTTTTCATATGCCCACGCAACAAACCACAAGAGCCCTCCACCAAAAAGCAGACCCAAAATAGACTGCGCAAAGTCAACATCCCAACGCATTTGTGCAATCTCAAAATGCAGAGCCAAAAGCACTCCCGTAGCCATCCCCCAATAAGAAATTCCATCCGGAATGATTTGATGGTCAATATCAATGAAGGTCACAACGATCAATACAGAGAAAAATACAAAAAAATATAAAAACTCAAAGCTCACCCCATACTGAGAAAACAAAAAAGCGCTGGCAAGTCCTACAAACAACTCAATCCAAAAATGTCTAACCCCTATATATACTCCACAAAATCTACAGCGCCCTGCAAGAATAAAAAAAGAAATGATCGGAAGATTGTCATACCACGCGATGGGAACGCCACAGCGATTGCACCTTGACCTGGGAGCAACGATACTTACAGCTAGCGGCACTCTATAGATACATACATTAAGAAAGCTGCCCACGAGTGATCCGAAAACAAAAAAAACTCCAAGCATATAAGCATGCATGCTCATGACAGCTTCAAGCATCTTATTTTAAATCCTTAAGACGAAACAAACTCACTGCAATGGTGAGAAAAAAAACAACCCAAAAAAATCCATAGAGTCCACCAAAAAATATTCGATTCATACCGACAGGAACCCCATACACGATCTGACTATTGATAATAAAATGATCAAAACTAAAAACCTTGATCCATTCAAAAACTTCAGGAGGAAAAGGCAATGATACTTTTGTTCTTTGAATTGTTTTTACGACAATACTCACGAGATCATCAGTCAAATGTCCAACCATTAAAATTGAAAAGCAAAAAAGCCCGCTCATAAATGAAGAACTGTAAGATGAAAACACCAGTGCAATCGATACCAAAACACAAAGTTCCACAAAAATAAGAAACGAAGCTTTCCACAAGTTCCAATCTGCTCCTTCTGGGTAAAAAGAAAGCACTGCAAGCAGTAGACATGTCATCAATACAACTTTGACAAAAAGAGTTACCGCAAGGCCGATAAACTTTCCGATCACAAACTCCGTGCGAGATACAGGCTTAGATAAAATGGTATAAATGGTCTTTCGTTCGATTTCTTTATAGACCAAAGAAATTCCCATCGATATGGATACAACCGAGCCCAAAAAAAAGATCGTTGCAAGCCCCATATCTTTGATGATTTTCACATCCGCATCTCCAACTGCAAGCTGAGCAAGAAAATAGGCCATCAAAATCAACAAAACCATAAAAAACATCAGGCCATATAAAACCTTTTGGCGAATCGCTTCTCGATATGTATTTAAACCCAAGGAAAAAATATTGTCCATCATGTGCTTACATTCCCTTTTTGATCTTGTTTTTGATACAGCAAATCTTCCAAATGCATACGGTGATTCTGAAATGAGATCACTCGGTGGTCACACTCTTCAACCCATTTAAAAACGATTTCTTGTGTAAACTCTTCCTGCTCTGCAAACTCTAAAATATTTCGATTTCCAACTTTTCTTAGTTTTGCGTGTTTTTGCCATGCTTCGGGGAGTGTAATATTTTGATCCCAAGCTTTGAATACGAGCTCTTTGTGACTGACTTCGGGTCGAATGAGATCCGCAACTTCTCCATCAGCATAGAGCTCTCCGTCTTTAAGCATTACAACACGATCACACAAGAGCTCAACATCCGACAAAATGTGTGAAGAAAAAAGAATCGTTTTTTTTTCATGTTTGAGTCTCAGAATAATATCTTTTACGTCTTTTCTCCCCAAAGGATCTAAACCCGACATGGGCTCATCAAAAATCACCAAATCTGGATCATTGATGAGAGCCTGAGCAATTCCCAGTCTCTGCAACATTCCCTTCGAATAATTACGAAGACGCAGTTGTTTTTTTGGACCTAGACCCACCATGTCAATAAGCTGATCGACACGCTTTTTTCGCTCTTGATACCTGAGACTAAAAAAGCGCCCGTAAAAATGAAGAATTTCATCTGCTTTCAAATATTCATAATAATAGGTCTGCTCAGGAAGATATCCAATGGTTTTTCGAATGCTCTGGTCGGAAGAAGGACGATCAAACACCATAATTTTCCCTGAAGTTGGAATTACAAAGTTGAGCATGGATTTGATGGCTGTTGTCTTTCCTGCGCCATTGGGACCAATGAGCCCCGTAACTTCATGCTTTGGAACCTTAAAGCTAACACCTTTGAGCGCAGGAAAGGGTTTTTGCCAAAAATGCATACGATAACGTTTGACTAAATTTTCTATGACAATCGCATTCTCGCTCATACACTACGCTCCTTCATCCAGTGCAGACAAATAAGGAAAGTACACATCGTAAATTCCTGCATCTAATTGGCTGCTTTGCACATTCAATATAAGAAAAAAATCAAGAGGAAGAAACACATACTTTTGTTCCCATAGCTCTTGATTTTCTTCGATTTTCTTTTTGATCATTGAAATTCTGGTCCGAGCCATATCTTCCATGGCTGCATCACGATAAAAGGCTTCCAACCTCACTTCAATTTTTCTCAGCATATTTTTGTCTACAATGCCTTTTTTCTTTTGATGCAGAATTTCGAGAACCAAAAGATCTTCCATGGCTTTGATGCTCTGCTCACTTTTGCCAATTTCTTTTTGATATAAGGTTGCAGCCCACGTTTTAAAATACTCTGGCGTGTCTGGAATGCGCGCTGCCATACCAAAATATTTTGCTCCCAACTCATGCTGCCCCAGTTCTTCGGAATATGCATAACCTAAGTTTACGGGAATCATCCAATAGGTTTTGGTATGGTTCCACCCCGTGGGGTGATACAGATGATGCCTCCAAACCTTTTGCAAAATCTCTATGATCGCTTTTGTCTTTTCTTTTTGGCTTGCCCCAGTTGAAAAATCCAACACTGCCGTTGACCAAATCGCGATGTCCTCAAATTTGGGATCTAAGTCCACAACAAAGTTAATCAAATTGTGTAAAAAAACATACTCATCCGATACCAAGCCTTCCTCCAGCGACACATCAATGGCATGCAGCCACAACAGATCTGCCAGCACGCCCTCATGGCCGATAAGAAAAGGTCGAATCCAATCCGCAGAAGGAAAAGCGCTGTAGTGGTCTTTGAGTTCTTTTTCTTGCTCTTCAATGCTACGAAGCTGCGTAAAGGCGTACACAATTCCCAGAATGGAAATGGTGATTACAATAAGGCGTCGATATACAGTCATGAGTCTAGAAAGTATTGAAATGATAGTAGAAAAAAAACAATTCCCAAAGAAAAAAGTCGGATTCCCAACTGGGAATCCGACTTTTTGATTCGTCTTTACAGAATCTATAGGATTCTATTCAAGAGCGTTGGTAATGATGAGACCGGTCCAAGAAACTTCACCGGCAGCAACAGAACCATTCATTTGGTACACGCCATTTACGCTGTCACCATCAAGGTCACCACGAGCGATAACGCTTGAAGTTGCGGCGTTTCCTGTACCTGCTTGTGTAGCTTGGTACTGATAAAATACCTGACCGTCTACACTAAGGAGCTGGCTCCAGTTGGCAACAGTTGGATCAAAAGTACCTTTTGTACCTGCAGGAATGGTTGCTGGGTTCGCAGCAGCAGCCAAGAAACGAGGCTCTTGAGCCAAACCGGTAGCTTCATTGGTTCCTGAACCTTTAAAGTATACGGTTTCAGAACGTTTGATCGCTCCCAAGTTTGAGCTGGCTTCAGATGATTTTGCTTTTCTCTGAAACTCACTGATTGCAGGAATTGCCACAGCGGCCAAGATACCGATGATGACAACTACCACCATCAACTCAATAAGGGTAAAACCCTTTTTACGATTCATTTTTTGGATCATTTTCTCTCCTTAAGAAAGGTTTAGTTTAAGGTTATGGTTACAACGGGCTATACATTAGCAAGGCCCATACCAAAACCGTGATGTATTATGCTAAAAGCTTTTTCAATGATGTCAAATATTTATAAAAAATATGGCTTCTATTGCAGCATCAAGGCTTAAATATATGCAAAAAATGCGGACAAAAATTGTCATACTTGCCTGATTTGTCAGTCATCGATCCCAAGTTTCTCTAGGCGATATCTCAAAGAGCGAAAACTGATTTTCAACAAATCGGCGGCCTTGGTTTTATTTCCCTTTGCATCATGAAGGGCCTGAGCGATGGCTTTTCTTTCTACACTCTCCAAGGTCTGATCTAGACTGCCCCTGGGCACACTCACTTTGCTTTGACTGCCACTTGAAATCTTGTCTCTTACTTTTACGGGTATGCTTTGGTCGGTAAGACGTTTCCCTGTTTCTAACACCACAGCTTGCTCGACTATATTTTCAAGCTCTCTGACATTTCCAGGAAAAGAGTATTTGCATAAGGACTCCAAAAAGCTCTGATCCATCCCCTCTAGATCTTTACGATACTTGCGATTGTACTGCTGGTAAAAGTGCGTGGCCAAGGTAGGAATGTCTTCCTTCCTTTCTCGCAAGGGAGAGAGTTCCAAGTGAATCACATTGATTCGGTAGAATAAATCTTGCCGAAACTGCTTTTGATCGACGAGCTTTTCTAAGTTTTGATTGGTAGCAGAAATCAACCGAACATCCACTGAGATGTTTTGACGCCCTCCAACCCGAGTCAAAGATCTTTCCGCCAATACCCGAAGAAGCTTGGATTGGAGGTGCAAAGGCAACTCGCCAATCTCATCTAAAAAAATACTCCCTCGATGCGCACTTTCAAACAGACCCATTTTTTTCTGATCTGCGCCTGTAAAGGCTCCCTTTTCATATCCAAAAAGTTCCGCTTCAATCAGGTTTTCTGGAATGGCCGCACAATTGATTGGAACAAATGGCTGCTGGGCTCGGTCTGATCGATAATGAATTTCTCTTGCCACAAGTTCTTTTCCGGTTCCGCTTTCCCCTGTAATCAACACGCTCGACTCTCCTGGAGAAATTTTTTCTAGCATTTCGATCAGGCTTTTCGTCTGCTCACTCTCTCCAATCATTTTTCTTTTCTCGTATTGCCTGATCGAAAGCTGATGATAAGCATCATTTCTTCGTTTGAGTTCCCGATGTTCAATCGCATTGGAAAGTATTTTCCTGACTTCATCAATCTCAAAAGGTTTCGTAATATAATCAAATGCGCCTAATTTCATAGCCTTTACAGCGGTTTCCGTGCTGCCATAAGCCGTCATCATCACAACCTGAGAATCTGCTGATTCCTTTTTGATATGACTCAAAAGATCTAAACCATTCATTTTGGGCATTGTAAGGTCTGTCACAACAACATCATAAAAACTCTTTTGGACCATATCCATGGCCAGTTCTCCATCGAGAGCAACATCAACAATATATTGATCTTTACTGAAAGCTACCGAAAAAAAATCCAAAATGGATTCTTCGTCATCCACCACCAAAAGTTTAATCATGGTGACTCCACGGCAAGTCAATACGTAACAGTGCTCCTTTTTGATCCCTGCGATTGTCAAGTGTCACTTTTCCTCCATGTTCGCTGACAATTCTTCTTACAATTGAAAGGCCCAGTCCCGTTCCTTTAATTTTTTTTGTATAAAAAGGCTCAAAAGCATTGTTTTGAGATTCTTCATCCACACCATGACCACAATCTTTGATCTGCACACGATAGAAATCTTTCATGTCTTGCAATTCTATCTCAACGCGTCCTTCGCCTTCCATAGCCTCTGCTGCATTTTTCAAGGCATTCCACAACACTTGATTGATCTGCTTCCCATCGGCATAAACTGTTTTTTCTTTTTCAAACGCTGCATGAAAAGAGGTTTTCACCTGAGGATATCCAGCAGAGAAGCTTGATAATGCCTCTTCAATTGCCTGTGACAAAAGTAAATTTGTTTTTTGTATTTGAGTCGGCTTAGAAAACAAAAGAAAATCTGTTAGCAATTGATTGAGTCTTCGAGTTTCTTTTTTTACGATCGCCAAGAGTTTGCTTTCTTTTTGATCCATATTCTGTCTCTCACTGAGAACATCAATCGATGCGCCCAATGAAGTCAGTGGGTTGCGAATTTCATGTGCGATTCTGGCCGCCATTTCACCAATGGCTGCGAGATGTTTTGATTTCTCCATCAAGGTTTCTAAATTCTTTACTTCTGTATCTTTTTTTTCCAAAAGCTCCTCTACCCGATGCATTCTCTCAGCCACAAATGAACTGATGTACGCAATCAAAAAACAAGCTCCTCCATTGACCAGAATCGAAATGGTCACTCTCTGCTCTGGCCATTGCTGAGGCAGGACTTTGAGATTTTCCATAAGCGCCGGAAGACTATTAAAAAAAGCCAAATTGGCCAAAATCCCATAAAGGAGCGCGCTGATTGCAGCTACGTAAATCGCTCCTGTTTTTAGAAACAAAATTGCAGCATGCACAATGGTCAACCAATACAAAAATTTAAACTGACTCTCGACACCTCCCGTAAGATAAATAATCACCGTATGAAAAACGATGTCCCATACGAGTTGCAAAAATCCAAAGCGCTGAAAATAATAGATGTCGGAAAAAAAATAGAGCGCGAGAAGTACAATCGAAACAAAAACATGGCAAAGTGTAACCAAAAGATAGGCTTCATGAAGCTGCGAATTTGGATCTTGCGCTCCAGGTTTGAAAAACAATGTCGCCACCAAAAGTGAAATGGCAATGCATACGCGAGAGAACAAAAGAATTTTTAGCTTCTCTTGATATTTAGATTGCTCTGGATTGATGTTGGGCCGAGGCGCGATCGTAACAGACGAAGCCAAAGACATCTATGAAACGTTGCCTGCCATTTGAAATACAGGCATGTACATAGCAATGACGAGCCCACCAATAACAACTCCAAGAAAAACCATCATCACAGGCTCAATCATTGAGGTTAAGGTATCCACGGCTGCGTCTACTTCTTCATCATAAAAATCCGCTATTTTTCCAAGCATGGCATCCATGGCACCCGTTGCCTCTCCAACCCCAATCATTTGAGTCACCATCGGAGGGAACACCGCTGTTTCAATCAGAGGCTCTACAATCGTTTGCCCCTCACTGATTGATGTTCTGGCATATACAATCGCATTCTCAATGGTTTTGTTTCCTGCGGTTTTGGCCACAATATTTAAAGCATCTAGAATGGGCACACCACTTGAAAGCATGGTTCCCATCGTTCTGGTAAACCTGGCGACAGCTACCTTTCGCAAAAGAGGTCCCACAACCGGAAACTGCAGCATGGCCTTATCAATCGCCAACCTCCCCTTTGGATTTTTATAGGCAACCCGAAAACCAACGACCATGGCAATGATCGCGCCTACAAAATATAAAAAGTTATTTTGAAAGGCATTGGATAAACCAATAACGATTTGAGTGGGCGCAGGGAGCTCGGCTCCACCCATTTCCTTAAACATATTTTCAAAAATAGGAATAACGAAACCCAAAAGAACCGCGATTACAACAATTGCAACAACAACGATTGTAGCTGGATAAAACATTGCACCCTTTACTTTGCCTTTGAGTTTTAGAGACTTTTCTAAATACGCCGCCAACCTGAGAAGAATGGTATCCAAAATACCTCCAACCTCTCCAGCCGCAATCAAGTTCACAAAGAGCTCATCAAAAGCTTTGGGTTGTTTTTCTAATGCGTCAGCAAGCGTTGAACCCGACTCTACGTCCTGCTTTACTTCCTGAAGTACTTTTTTAAAGGAAGGATTGTCTTGCTGTGTAATTAAAATTTCCAAACACTGAACAATTGGAAGTCCAGCATCGATCATGGTTGCAAATTGACGTGCAAAAATTACAATTTCTTTCCCACCAATGGACTGAGGGAGCGATAAACTAAAGCCCTTACTCTTTTTTTGAGATTTAATGGATTTAGGTCGAATTCTTTGCTGCCGAAGCCACGCGGACACCGCGGCTTCATTGGGAGCGTCTCTCACTCCTTTTTGGGTTTTGCCCTGACGATTGACGCCTACCCAACTAAACTGAGCCAAGATATGCTCCGATGTATTTGTTGTTACGTGAAATCATGGTTGTAGTTAGAAACTCCCTATTATTTTAACGTAGTTTTACCTGGAAACACAACTTTAGTTTCATCTTCCCATGGGTTTACGCATTTTCGAGGATGCCGTCGCCGAACCTCCGTCAATCAGCTGCCTAAGTTCTTCAGGGTCACCCGACCTAAACATAGCCTCTTCAAGACTAATAGATCGACGAGAGAAAAGATTGTACAAGGCCTGGTTCATCGTCTGCATTCCATATTTTGTCTGTCCAACTTGCATCTGCGAATAAATTTGATGCACCTTGTCCTCTCGAATTAAGTTTCGAATTGCAGCATTGGGAACCATTACCTCTGCAGCAAGTACGCGACCATTTCCACTGGAGTTTGGAATCAAGATTTGCGAAATGACTCCTTCCAACACAAAGGAGAGCTGCGCGCGAATTTGTGACTGCTGGTGGGGAGGAAACACATCAATGATCCGGTTGATGGTCTGCGCACATGAGTTGGTATGTAAGGTCGCAAAGGTCAAGTGCCCTGTCTCCGCAATTTTGAGAGCCGCACCGATGGTCTCTAGGTCTCTCATCTCACCAATAAGTGCAACATCAGGATCTTGTCTCAAAATATATTTCAAAGCATTTTTAAAACTCTCGGTATCAGCACCCACTTCTCTCTGATTTACAATGGAAGATTTATGGGGATGCATATACTCGATGGGATCTTCAATCGTAACAATGTGATAATGTTTGTTTTCATTGATCATATTGATCATCGAAGCCAAGGTTGTAGATTTTCCAGATCCTGTAGGACCCGTTACAAGCACCAAGCCTCTGGGCCTTTCAATGAGTTCTTTGACCACTGAAGGCAATCCCAAAGTGTCAAACTCAGGGATTTCATAAGGAATTTTACGGAAGGCTGCAGCGACTGAGCCCATTTTATAAAAAAGATTCCCACGAAACCGAGACAGCCCCTTCAAACCAAAAGAGAAATCGAGCTCCAAAGTCTCTTCAAAGACGTGTTTTTGGGAGTCGGTTAAAATAGAGTAACAAAGCTGTTTGGTTTCTTTGGATGTCAAAGCAGGAAGTCTGAGTGGTACAAGGCCTCCACTCATCCTAAGCTGAGGAGGAGAACCTGAGGAAATGTGCAAATCACTTGCACCTTTCTCGATCATTGTCTTGAGCATCTGTTGTAAGGTAACCATATGAATAATTGTAATGTGATTTCTATTTATCGCCTACAGAAACACGCAGAACTTCTTCTAGGGTTGTCATCCCTTCTTCCATTTTAGTTAAGACAGATTGTCGCATCGATTTCATACCCAACCTCATCGCTTCTCTCTTGATTTCTGCGGTATTGGCTCCATTGAGAATAAATTCTTTAAGTTCTTCTTTCACCGCCATAACCTCATAGATCGCCACCCGACCTTTGTAGCCCGTTTCGCTACACTTTCCACAACCCTTGCCTTGAAATAGTTTTACAGAATTTGCGACTTCGGGAGACATTCCCGTATCAATCAGTGTTTGAGGAGGAACATCAATGGGCTCCTTGCATTCATCACAAATTTTTCTTGCAAGCCTCTGTGCCAAAATACAGTTAACCGAAGATGCTACCAAAAAGGGTTCAATCCCCATATTGAGCAAACGGTTGACCGTAGAAGGTGCATCGTTCGTGTGCAAGGTTGATAAAACCAAGTGACCTGTAAGAGCTGCTTTGATGGAGATTTCAGCAGTTTCAAAGTCTCGAATCTCCCCCACCATGATGATATCAGGATCCTGACGTAGAAAAGATCGGAGCGCGGCCGCAAAATTTAGGCCAATATCCTCATGCATCTGTACCTGATTGATCCCAGCAAGGTTGAACTCGACAGGATCTTCCGCGGTAGAAATATTCTCAGAGATTTTATTGAGCTCAGACAATGCTGAGTATAGCGTTGTTGTTTTACCAGATCCCGTAGGGCCCGTAACAAGTACCATTCCAAAAGGTTTATGAATCGAATCTTGAAAGTCATCCAAAGCTTTTTGTTCAAATCCCAACTTTGTCATGTCGAGCTGCAAATTGGATTTGTCCAATAGACGCAAAACAATTTTCTCTCCAAACAAGGTTGGCAGAACAGAAACACGAAAATCCATCTCTTTGTTTTTGGCTAGTTTGAGCTTGATTCGTCCATCTTGCGGCAGCCTTCTCTCCGCAATATCGAGCTTACTCATAATTTTGATACGAGAAGTGATGGCATTTTTAAGCTTGAGAGGCGGTTTCATGACTTCATACATGACACCATCAATTCGGAACCGTACGCGAAAACTTTTTTCATACGGCTCAATATGAATATCAGATGCATTTTTTTTGACCGAATCTGTAAGAATAAGGTTTACAAGCTTCACAACAGGCGCTGCCTCGGCAGCAGCTTCATCTACATCATCGAGATTGTCCTGCTCAACGTATTCAATTCCCTCGTCGTCAAAACCTGCCAATACATCATCGAAAGCCTCTCCTTCATCATAATATCTCTCGATGGCTTCTTTGATCGCAACTTCAGAAGAAACAACAACCTCAACATTATACCCGGTCAAAAATTTCAAATCGTCGATGGCATAAATATTTGAAGGGTCTGCCATCGCAACAATCAGACTCGCACCCGACTTATTGACTGGAATGATCTGATGCTTTTCCGCCACCTCTCGAGGAACCAGATCAATCACGCTTTGCTCAATTTCAAAATCTTCAAGGTTGATCGAGGGAACGCCATACTGTTTGGACAAGAAATTGGTTAAATCACCTTCCTTGATATAACCCAACTTGGTTAGGTGGTAGCCCAAACGCTTGCCGCTTTTTCGACTCTCCTCTTGAGCTTTTTGCAACTGCTGACTGGAAATCAGATTCTGGCGAACAAGAAGCTCTCCAAGGCGTGCGCTCACAATGCCACCTCAATGCCTTGACCAGCCAACATGAAACTATGTTTTTTTGTATTTCCCATCACCTAACAATTTCTCCCCTAGTCTATAAGTCCCATTCTTGATTTTATAACAGCTTTCACCAGAGCCAAAGAGAATCAATAAAAGGTAAGAACGACTTCCATCAAATAGATTATCAATGTGAACAAAAATTGTCAACAAAAGACAATAAATATTAAGGCTTTACCTTGTTTTTTGCATCAAAGAGCTCTTTTACCTCTCGCAAATCCCGAGAAATCTGCTTCTTCAAAGACTCTAGCTTGGAATATTTCTTTTCCTTACGAATGCGTTTTTTCCAATGGAGCGTAAGATTTTTTCCATATAGATCAAAGGTCTGATCTAAAATATGAACCTCTACCGTCAACTCGCTAGAGTCTCCCAGCGTTGGCCTGACTCCGACATTTGTAGCTGCTGGCAATGCTTTGCCCTCAAGCTGAACATAACTTGCATACACGCCTTGAGCTGGCAGCATCGTATCTATTTCTCCTAGGTTTGCTGTAGGAAAACCTATTTCCTTTCCCACACCCTTTCCTTTTACTACTTTTGCCCTCAAAAAATAATCATATCCAAGCAAAGCATTCACAGTCTGAATTTCTCCTCTGGCAAGAAGCGCCCGAATTAAAGTACTGCTACATGCGACCTTATCGACCTGCTTGGCTTTGACGATCTCAACAGAAATATCCATAGCCTTGCATAACTGCTTTAACTTGCTTGGACTTCCTTCTCTTTTCCGACCAAGATGAGTGGTCTCACCAATGCACAGCGCTTTCATTCCCATTTGGTCTCTAAGAAGCGCAACAAAATCTTGAGCCGAAACTTGTGAAAGTGCTGTTGTAAATGGCAGCGTAAAGACATGGTCGATCCCTAAACTGCGAATTTTTTCAACTCGGTCTTCAATTTTCATCAAAGTTGCAGGACCCTGAAACCCTAAAACGACAGAGGGATGAGGAAACAAAACCAAGGCCTGCGTTTTCAAACCCAGGCTCTGAGCCATTTTTTTTTGACGCGCAAAAAGTTCTTGATGTCCCCGATGCACACCATCAAAGTTTCCTAAAGACAGCACACTCGAAATCTTATGATTTGGTATTTCCTTCATTTTTTCCACTCTACAGTACTTACAAACACGGTTTATGAGTTTTGCAATTGATGCAACAACTCTGCTTTTTCTACGTAAGATCGACTTTCCGAATTCTGACCATACTGAGTCTCCATTTTTTTCCACACTTGAATGCTTTGCGCATATTGCCCGAGATGAAACAAGCTCAATGCAAAATGATGAAGAAGCTCCGGCCCCTCTCCTCCGAGATGTTTCGACTGCTCAAAATATTCCTTGGCACGTTCAAATTGGCGACTGAGCAAACAAATCAACCCTGCATGATAGTAATATTGCCAGACATTGGCATCCATGTGTATGGCTTTATTTTGGTAGTATAGAGCTTGAGGAAAAAATCCCTGCTGCTGCAGTACAGCTGCGTACAAATCATAATACCTCGATTCCTGTTTCTCAGATGCGGACAGTCGATCCAAGTATGATTGAGCAAGCTTAGGGTTGCCTTGCTTCATATAACATCCGACAAGATTAAAGTATGCATCAGAGTAAAACTTCTCCTTCAATGAAGCTGCTTTTTGATAGGCCCAACAAGCACCAGTCCAATTTTTTTCTTTAAATTTTAGATTCCCAAGCTCGTTCCATGCAAGGGGAGAGTATTCATTTTGAGCCAGCGCGTGAGACCAAAGAACGTGGTCACTTTTCCAAAACGACGCGGCTTTGTAAGCATACAAAGACATGACACCCAACACAGCCGCAAATCCATACGCGAGTCGTTTTTCAAGCATAAAAAGAGGAGCAAGAACATCTAGCGCATAGAGTCCAGTCCAAAAAACCAAAAGATACATGTATCGATCCGCAATCAATCCCTCAGCGGGAATCAAGTTGGAAACTGGCAACCAGAATATGAGATATCCGGCAATATATATGGACCTATTTGCCTTTCTTTCCTTCCAATACAACACAAACATTGCAAACCATAGTAGCATTCCCCCGATCATCCAAAGATCAAAGGCATGTTGCACAACTTCAAACTCTCGAGTTGGTGAGTGCGCTCTAGGCCAAAAAATTAAAGAAAGTTCATAGGCAAAAAGCTTTGCGCACGTCCCCACATGTGTCCATATTGATCCTCCCCACAATGCTACTCTTGCTCCGATTCCGGAAGTCACCTGCCAGTGAAGGACAACATACACAAGAGAAATGGATAGAAGCATGAGTCCTAGACCGAAAGCATTCGATTTTTTTTTGTGTCGTTCTCGATATAAGAGAAAGCCGCAAAAAAGAATAAAGCTTATACCGGATTCTTTCGACAAGAGGCCGCATACAAGAAAAATTGAAACCCATATTCGAACATGCTTTTTTTGATCCAAAAAAAAATACAGTGCCAACAAACCAAAGAAACAACTCATAAGATCTGGCAATGCTGAGGCAAAAGCTACGGCCTCAGCTTGAAGGGGGTGAAGCATAAACACAGCGGAAACCCCAAGGGATAAGTAAAAGTGATGTAGCCACCTTCGAGAGAGAAGATACACAAGATAGGTATTGGCCATATGAAAAACCAAGCTTAAGGCATGAAACCCCAGAGAACTGGGTCCAAAAATTTTCATCCAAACAACATGTAAAAAACTGACAAGAGGTCTCCAGTATCCACTCTGCTCAGGTCGGTCGTGAAGAGACCAGAAATCATAAAGGAAACCTCTCCACAGCGTTGACCAACGATGCAGCGAGCCATTAGACAAGATCATGGACTTGTCATCCCATACAAATTCAAAACCCAATACCTGTCCCCAAACAGCAAAAGCCGTTACAATGAAAAGTATAGAAATAACAATGCTGTGTTGATTTTCTTTTTGAGCCTTTTGCGAACTGTTTTTAGAGCCATTCATCTACGTTGTGGTATTCTATACATGTTTTTTAACCTTTAGCGTAGCTATAGACAGCGAGGAAGGATCAAATTTTTGAGAGGGGACAGATCACCCGCAAGCCACCTTGATCTTCATTTTATCATATGAGTTTTCAACCCTTCCTATATGGAAAATACATCATTCTTGACCGCATTGCGGTAGGAGGAATGGCTGAGGTTTTCAAGGCAAAAGCTTATGGCATCAGAGGCTTTGAACGACTTCTTGTCATCAAAAGAATTTTGCCTCATTTGAGCAGTGACGAAGAGTTTGTAGAAATGTTTATTGACGAAGCAAAGATTTCTGTCGAACTCAATCATTCCAACATCTGCCAAGTTACAGACTTAGGAAAAATTGATGACAATTTTTTTATTGCCATGGAGTTTGTGAATGGGAAAGACCTTCGAGGCATATTAAAAAAATCCTTTATTACGTCTCAAAATCTTTCGGTTCCACAATGTCTCTATATTGTTGCAGAGGTGTGTAAAGGCCTTGACTATGCTCATCGAAAAACCAATACGATGACAGGACAAGATCTTGGCATCATACACAGAGATATTTCTCCTCAAAACATCATGGTCTCATATCATGGTGATGTAAAAATAGTGGACTTTGGAATCGCAAAGACTGCATCTAAAATGCATAAAACTCAAGCGGGAGTTCTCAAAGGGAAATTCGGATATATGTCTCCAGAGCAAGCGGAGGGGCAAGAACTAGATTACAGAACTGATATTTTTTCTGTTGGAATCATTCTTTTTGAAATCTTGAGTGGTCAAAGACTGTTTATCGGGGAAACAGACTTTGAAACCCTAGAAAAAATTAAAAATTGTGAGATCCCAGACCTTCAAAGCATCAATCCCGAAATTTCTCAGGACATTCAAGATATCTTAGAAAAAGCTTTGGCAAAACATACCCAAGATCGATTTGAATCCGCGATGTCAATGCATCAAGAGCTTGCAAAAGTATTGTATCGAGATTACAGCAATTTTTCCCCAAAAGATCTTTCCAAACAAATGGAGGAGTTGTTTGCTGCCGAGATCAAAGAAGAAACAGAGAACCTCAAGCGCTCAATTGACTCTATCGCTCAGGAAGATTTAGATCAGCTTGAGGGGCTTGGAACCATACGTATCCAAAAATCATCAAAGGCCTTTGAAAACACTCCATCAAAGCAGAGTAAAGTACTCATCTCCCCCAAAGCAGCTTTAGAAGAGGATGTTTTTATTGTTCGAGAAGATCCTCCCTCGAATTTGTTTTCGAAACTAAGGTCCATTATTCTTTTTTGTGCTATCGCTGCCCTTCCTCTCCTTTTATGGAATCTCTTTTTTAAAACTGAGCACGTTAAAAAGAAGGAAATCTCAGAAACGCAACCGCCTGAGCAACAAGCCCAAAATGTGTACTACTCATATGATGTCGAGAGTTCTCCTTCTGGCGCCCAAATTTTTGTTGATGGCAATGTATATGGCACGACACCCACGCAAATCGAGCTACGATCAGACACCACATATAATGTAAAATTGAGCAAAGAAGGATACGAGGATTTATTGACACAATTCACAGCTTCGGAGTTCGAAAACCAGTTGTACTATCAATTGGTCCCGCTACCTCCTGAAATGGGAACGATTTTGGTCCAGAGTCAACCTTCCGGAGCGAGTGTATATCTCAATGGACAAAAACGAAATGGCACTACGCCTTTGGAGCTACAAGGATTAGACAAGGATCAAAGCTACACCATCGAAGTAAGAAAAGATGGATACAAAAACAGGCAATCTTCGTTGTTTTTGGACCTCGATCAAGAAACAATTTCTTTCAACATGAAAGCCGATCATCTTGAATTCACGATTCAGGTCATTCCTAAAAATGCTAAAGTTTTTATTGATGGAAAATACAGTCGAAACAAAAAAATTACAGACGCAAAAGATGGACAAAAATACAATATCCTTGCTAAAGCTGACGGATACGAAACAAAAAAATCAACCATCACAGTTTCCCAAAGTCGCACAAGTACAACAATTGAACTGAAGAAAAAAGATGCCGGACAAGGACGTATCAATGTAAGCGCCATTCCATGGGCCAAAGTTATCATTAACGGAAAAGAAATTGGCTCTACACCTATCATCAATCAAAAAGTTCCGGTAGGAACTCACAATATTGTACTACAGCACCCTGATTTTCCTGATATCACAAAAAAAATCGAAGTTAAAAAAGATCAAGATCAAAAAATCATCGTAGATATGAGAAACGGATCCTAAAGCACAAGTCAATCCAAAGGCTTATTGAGGATAACGACGAAGTCGACTCAGCTCTTTGATCTGTTCAGTTTCCGGAATTCCTTGATTTTGTAGGCGCCTAAGTATGTTCTGATTTGACATATCTTTTACTTGGTTCCAACTTAAACTTGAAGAAGGCCTCTGCACCTCTGGAAGATCAACTCTCAAAGTAAAAATATAAGCTGCGATATCCCATCGATCTTGCACGGAGAGACTGGCAAAGGAAGGCATTTGACTTTCTGGAATCCCATTTGTGATAACTTGAAAGGCCTTGCTCGGATCCAATTCATCTTCGGGATTGATATCCGCAAAAGACTTGGGTTTTACTTTGAGTTGTTGAGCTACAGGCAAAAAGCTACAGGTGAGTTCGCAGACCCTGAAGCCCCATGACACAAAACGCAGTTCCTTTCATACTTTGCTCGACCATTTTCAAGGTTGGGAAGTCCAGGCAAATGCGTTTCCATCTCTTTCACAGCTTGATCCTGATTCCCTTTACTTTCTGGGACATGATCCATACCACTTGAGCTTGTCTCAGAATCTACATTGGACTCTGATTCTTCCATCTCCCCAAAAGATGTCAAATCTTCGACACTCACAGATTCATTGGAAATAGACTCATAGCCTAATGATTGGCCATATAGAGGCAAGAAAGGCATTAAAAAAGAAAGAAAGAGAAGAAGAAACATGAGTCTCTATTTTCAACCGAGAAGGAGCATGAGTCAAGCACTTATGTATGAGTGTTTTTTTTGGGTCTGAATAAAAGGCTCTATAATCCAAGTTCAAGCTTGGCTTCTTCAGACATTTTTTCAGGAGTCCATGGGGGTTCCCAGGTGATTTCTACTTTCGCTTTTTTGATTCCCGGCACAGATTCTGTTTTAACTTTTACATCATTGGGAAGTTGCTCTGCTGCTGGACAATTGGGCGCAGTAAGCGTCATGACCACATCAGCACTTTGTTTTTCGTGGTCGACTGTAATTTCATAAATCAGACCCAGGTCATAGATATTGACCGGAATTTCTGGATCAAAAATGGATTTTAGTGCTTCGACAATAGATTGCTTTAGTCCTTCACTTGTTGCATCTGGAATTGGAGGGTTGGGATTGAGCACAGAAAAGCCTTCTTTTTCATCTTTTTGAATCCAATCCACTGTGGCGCCTTTTAGCCATTTTGCACTCTCAGGATCAATACGTGTCACAAACCCACCTTCGCGAATGATGATATCGTCATCCTGTTCATTGCTATAAGGATCCAATCCAAAATGATATACGAAACCGCTCTCGTCTCTCTTTGTGATGGCGATGCGAATTCCAGAATTTTGTTCCTTTGCACCTGAAATAAAGTGCTTTGCCTTTTCTTTGGCTTTGTCCGTATAGCGAATCATGAGTGTAGCATCCTCTTGGCCTTTTGAATGGCCTCAAACAAACGATCAACTTCTTCTAGGGTATTGTACACTCCAAAAGAAGCTCGCAACGAACCTTCAACACCATAATATGTATGTAGGGGCTGCGCACAATGGTGACCTACTCGAACTGCAATACCTTCTTGATCCAAAATGGTCGCAAGGTCATGAGGATGAAAACCATCGATCACAAACGAGCATACCGCCACTTTCGAAGAAGACTGTCCAATCATCCTAAGCCCTTCAACTTGCATGAGCTTTTCTTGGGCATGCTGCAAAAGAAGATTTTCATGTCGTAGTATGTTTTCATAGCCCAAGTCTTGAATGTACTTTGCTGCTCTAGCCATGGCAACCGCACCTACAATGTTGGGTGTTCCTGCCTCAAATCGAGCCGGTGCATTCTTGTACGTCGAAACTTGCACACTTACATGCTCGACCATTTCTCCACCACCATGGTATGGCTGCATTCGGTTGAGCAGTTCTTCTCTGCCCCAAAGAACTCCAATCCCCGTTGGAGCATACATCTTGTGACCCGTGCACATATAAAAATCACAACCAAGTTTTTCAACATTGATAGAAAAATGATGAGGAGCCTGCGCTCCATCTACAGCAAGCAGCGCACCTACTTTTCTGGTCCATTTAGAAACCTGCTCGATAGGATTGATGGTCCCTACAACATTGGACGCATGAACCAAAGATACCAGTTTGGTTTTTTCACTGAGCAATGTTTGAAAATGATCCAGGTCGAGTTCTCCCTGATCTGTAAGCTTACAAACTTTGAACGCCAGGCCTTTTTTTTCACAAAGCATCTGCCAAGGAACAAAATTTGAGTGATGCTCCATCATACTGACGATAATTTCATCACCTGAAGAAAAATAACCATCTCCCAAAGAGCTTGCGAGTAAATTTACCGATTCGGTAAGGCCGCGTGTAAAAACAATTTCGTTCTCAGAACTTGCACCTAAAAACTTGGCCAGATCATTTCTAGCCCTCTCGAATTCTGTCGTAGCCAACTGACTTAATAGATGCGTACCTCTATGGACATTTGAATACTTTTCACGATAGAAGTTTTCTATACACTCAAGCACCTGCTTGGGCTTTTGAGAAGATGCTCCATTGTCAAGATATGCAATGGGTGGATTGTATTTGTGGTGATGCAAAAATGGAAAATCATCTCGAACAGAAGACACCCATTTCTGATCATTTACAATATCCTGATGAGATGTCATTTCACTCATCTTGATACCGATCTCCAAAAACTCCAATAACAAAAGGCTTTAGCTTCGAAGAAAAAAATGGTCTCAGATACAAAAGCTCGAACGAGTAAATTTCTAGCTTGTTTTTCTTCTATACCTCTGGAGCGCAGATAAAAAACCTGCTCTTCATCCATTTTTCCAATCGTAGCTCCATGAGTGCATTTGACGTCATCAGCAAAAATTTCTAACTGAGGTGTAGTATCCACAAGAGCATTTTGCGACAAAAGTAAATTTCGATTCATCTGCTGTGCATGAATTTTTTGAGCATCTTCTCTTACAATCACACGGCCTTCAAAAACAGCGTGTGAATCATCATCTAAAACACCTTTATACAATTGAAAACTTTCACAATGAGGGACACTATGATCAACCAAAGTATGATGGTCCTGATGCTGATGATCAACTCCTGAATATAAGCCGTACATATACCCTTGAGCGCCTTCACCTTTTAATAGCAGGTCAACGTCATTTCGAGAGAATGTAGATCCCAAAGTAAAAGAAAAATCTTTTACCACTGCATTTTTTTCTGTCACAGCACAAAAAAATGATTGATGAAAACTTTGTTTGGACTGATTCTGAATCTTCACATGTTCAATGTGAGCATTTTCCTTTGCATAGACTTGACTGACGATATTGACGCTTGTTTGGTTTCCAGTATTTGAACTATGGTATTCAATAACATCCAAAGACGAGTTTTTTTCTGCAAGGTAAATGTTCTTAAAATAATATGCTTTATTGTCTTGATGACTATCTACGTACAGAATCAAAAGGGGCAAATTCATCTGCCCCGTACTTTTGATATATAAACCTTCAGTGACAAAGGCATTGTTAAGATCAAAAAAAGGATGTTCGATTCTAGGCTTCATTTCACTGATGATTGAAGCGACCTCATCATTTTCACCTTGAAACACTGTGGACAGAGATTCAATCTTTAAATGCGAATCAACAATATGTTGATGCGCCAATACACCATCTTGAAAAACAAGATATTGAAAATTTTCCAAAGATATATTCTGAGGAAGATATTGTTTCCATGTTTCCGATGTAGCTTGATTCTTATGTACAGTGGCCTTTGGGAAAAATTCTTTTCTAAATATAGATAAATCAGTATGTTTCCAGGCCTCATGCTTTGAACTTGGGAAACCAAGTTTTGCAAAACTTTCCATTGAGCTTTTTCTCACATCATCAAACCAGGACTGATTTGATTTGTTGTCACCTATAAAAGATTGAAATTGCTTTTGATATTGGTCAATCATCGCAGGCTATACCGAAGGCAGTTCAGTTTGCTCTTTTTCATGATCCTGGATCCAACCGTAACCTTTTTCTTCCAGCTCTTTGGCGAGATCTTTTCCTCCTGAGGTAATAATCTTCCCTTGAGCTAGGACATGAACGAAATCTGGAACAATATAGTCAAGTAGCCTCTGGTAGTGCGTGATCACCAACATCGAGCGCTTAGGTCCTCTCAGTTGATTGACTCCACTTGCCACAGTCTTTAATGCATCAATGTCTAGGCCCGAATCCGTTTCATCTAAAACGGCAAAACAAGGATCCAACACTGCCATTTGAACAATTTCATTGCGTTTTTTTTCGCCTCCAGAAAATCCATCGTTCACATATCTTTTCAAAAGATCATCACGAAGTTCTAGCATCTCTGATTTTTCTTTTAAAAGTTTGAGGAACTGAGCCGCATCAAGTTCTTCTTCACCTCTATATTTACGAACTGAATTCAATGCAGCTTTGAGGAAAGTGGTATTTTTCACACCGGGAATCGCAACAGGATATTGGAAGGCCATAAACACTCCTTCTCCAGCTCGTTCCTCAACAGAAAATTGAGTCAGATCTTTTCCAAGAAACAAAATACTGCCACTGTCAATATGATAGCTTTCTCTTCCTGCGAGCACTTGAGACAAAGTACTTTTACCTGAGCCATTTGGACCCATGATGGCATGAACCTCTCCTTGCCCTATGGATAAATTGATTCCATTGAGAATCTGTTTTCCATCCACGGATACTTTTAAATCTTTGATCTCTAACATAACTATCCTACGCTTCCCTCTAAACTCACTTCCAAAAGCTTCTTAGCTTCAACTGCAAACTCCATAGGAAGCTCTTTAAACACTTCTTCACAAAAGCCATTGACAATCATGGCCACTGCATCTTCTGAAGACAATCCTCTTTGCTGACAATAAAAAAGCTGATCTTCACCAATATTTGATGTTGTTGCTTCATGTTCAATTTGGGCCGTATTGTTTTTAATTTCCATCAAAGGAAATGTATGCGCGCCACATCGATCCGTCATTAAGAGCGAATCACATTGAGAATAGTTTCTCGCATTGTCCGCAGATTTCATCATCTTTACAAGTCCGCGATAGGTATTCTGGCTTTTTCCCGCAGAGATGCCTTTAGATACAATTGTACTCTTGGTGTTTTTCCCCAAATGAATCATCTTTGTACCTGTATCTGCCTGCTGATAATTGTTGGTGACGGCAACTGAATAAAACTCGCCGATGGATCCATCACCCTGCAAAATACAACTTGGATACTTCCATGTTACAGCCGAACCTGTCTCCACCTGTGTCCAAGAAATTTTTGATCGCTCTCCGAGACACTTTCCTCTTTTGGTTACAAAGTTATAAATTCCGCCCTTACCTTCTTTATCTCCAGGATACCAGTTCTGAACCGTAGAATATTTAATCTGCGCGTCTTTCATTGCCACGAGTTCAACAACAGCTGCGTGTAGCTGATTTTCATCTCTTTGGGGCGCTGTACAGCCTTCAAGATAGCTCACATAAGAGCCCTCATCTGCGATGATCAAAGTTCTTTCAAATTGTCCCGTATTGATCGCATTGATCCGAAAATATGTTGAGAGTTCCATTGGACATCGCACGCCTTTAGGAATGTAAACAAATGAACCATCTGAAAAAACGGCAGAGTTTAAGGTCGCAAAAAAGTTATCCGTAACAGGAACCACACTACCTAAATATTTTTTTACAAGTTCTGGATGTTCTCGAACCGCTTCAGAAAAAGAACAAAACACGATTCCCAACTCGGATAGTTTTTCTTTGTATGTTGTTGCTACAGAAACACTATCAAAAACTGCATCAACAGCAACACCTGCTAGCGCAGCTCTTTCATGCAAAGGAATTCCTAACTTTTCATAAGTTGCAAGCAATTCCGGATCTACTTCATCCAAACTTTTGGGTCGGTCTTTATCCGATTTGGGTGCTGCATAGTAGTGAAGCGATTGATAGTCAATCTCAGGGTATGTTACATTTTGCCACGCAGGCTCTTTCATTTTTTTCCAATACTCAAACGCTTTGAGACGCCACTGCAACATAAACTCTGGCTCTTGTTTTTTTGCAGAGATCATTCGAACCACATCTTCATTCAAACCAGCGGGAATGGTTTCTGTCTCAATATCTGTCACAAAGCCATACTTATAGCTCTGCGATAAAGTCTCTTCGATTTCTTGTCTCTCGCGACTCAACTCTTGTTGGTTTTTTTCTTTATTTTGACTCATGCGACCTGTTGCTTGGGTTTGGAAAATTGCTTTTGTTTTTTCATTTTTTCTTGGAGCATAAGCAGCGCTTCTGTCACTGCTTCTGGACGTGGAGGACAACCAGGAACATAAAAATCAACTGGAACAATTTTATCGACACCCTTCATCACAGAATATCCCAAAGAAAACAATCCCCCACAGGTAGCACAGCTTCCCATCGATATGACATACTTAGGAGCAGGCATCTGATCGTACAAAAGTTTGAGGCGGCTTCCCATCTTATAGGTAAGAGTTCCAGCTACAATCATGAGATCTGCTTGGCGAGGCGTAGCTCTGGGAATGGCGCCAAACCGATCTATATCTGTTCTCGGGCCGCCGGTTTGCATGAGCTCAATTCCACAACAAGCCAAACCAAAGAGCAAGTACCACTGAGAATTTGATCGGGACCAATTGACAAATTCATCCACTTTCGTCAAAAAAATTTCTCCGCCAATATCACTGGCGATGGAGGCCTTGTTCATGATTTATCCTTCCTCAACTTTCTCTGATGGGGCCATAAAAAGGCCCTTCCATACACGATCTAAGCCTTCTTTCCAATGAGTTCTTTGTTTTCCAGAAGAAGAAAGAAGATCCAAGGTCAGTCCTTCAAGGGCCTTTTGAAGTACTCGATTGATCATGACCCAATGAGGTTTGACTTCACACCACTGGATTACCATACAGGCTTGGTTTTCCTCCAAAGAGCACTGCGTAATTGCCAATGGACCTTCCATACTTTCAATCACCTGTGCCACCGAAATTGCTTGAACCGGCCTGGCCAATTGATACCCCCCTTTTGGTCCCTGTATTGAGTTCAAGATTTCAGATCGCTGCAATTTTTTTACAATCTTGGAAACCGTCGGAAGCGGCAGGTGCAAATTATGCGAAAGGCTTTTGGCGGTATGAAGGTCTTGATGGTTATCCTTGGCCATATGGGCCAGAATTAAGATTGCGTAGTCACTCATTTTGCTGATTTGAACCATTGATATATAGTACCATATAAGTTCTATATATATCTTTGTCAAGCCTCATAAGACCCCCGATCCATGATTCAGCCACAGTTCAGCACACCGAAGATATGATCACTCCATGAGCTCAATGTATTGGGACAAAAAATGCTTTTGTCCCTATTTATATATATCCACTGACAAAGCTTCTAAAGATTCGCCTTCCGTCCAAGCCTATGGCACAATGGCTCAAATGAAAACGCTTTTGACGCTTTTGATTTGTTGCAGTCTTTGGAGTCCACTGTTGTGGGCAAATTCAGAGAATTTGTGGAACCACAAGCAATTGATTTCTCAAAATGCGCAAAAACGAGGTGCGAACACCCGAAATATGATCACAAAAGAAGAGGCCAAGGAAGTTGTTCGCTCCAGATTCTCAGATCAAAAAATACGAATCATCTCCACAAAACTTGTTCGTAGCGTCTATGTTGTGCGGATTAAAATGGAACAAACAGGTAAAATCAGAGATGTAACCGTATCGGCATATCGTTAGAGCGTGCGAAGATGAAAATTTTAATCGTAGAAGATGAAGATTTGCTACGAGCCAATCTCGCCAGCTACCTCAAGCAGCAGAACTTTCAGGTAGAAACAGCTACCAACGCCCAAGAAGGATTGTACCATGCAGGTGAATCAAACATTGATCTGGGAATCTTTGATCTTGGATTGCCTGATTTTTCGGGAATCGAGCTCATACAAAAACTGAGAAAAAAAAACATACAATTTCCAATTTTGATCTTAACCGCTCGCAACGCATGGGAAGACAAAGTTGACGGCCTTGAGGCTGGTGCTGACGACTACGTGGTAAAACCGTTCCAAAAAGAAGAAATCATGGCTCGCATTAGGGCTCTACTTAGAAGATCTGTTGGCCAATCTAAACCCATCATCGAACACGGTAACTTTGCCCTGGATCCGAAGTCAGCCAGCATCAAATTTCACGATAAAGAACTGGAACTCACGGCTTACGAATATAAAATTTTAGAGTATTTTTTATACCATCCAAAAGAAGTCGTTTCCAAAGCAAAACTTATGCTTCTCTTGTATGGTGATGAAAGCGATCGTGATCCAAACATCATCGAAGTTTTTATTCGTAGATTGAGAAAAAAAACCCAAGGTAAAGACACAAAAAAGCAATCCATCCGAACCATGCGAGGCCAGGGGTATATTTTTGACGGAGAGTAAAACCAAGCTACCCTCGTTTCGAAAACGATTTTTTTTGATCAGCAGCTTTATATTTATATTTTTTCTCATTGCTTTAACTGCTCTCATGGAGAGATCTTATTTTTTTTCCTTGAAAAACAGTGCGAGAGAATCCATGGAAAATCAGATTTACTCTCTCATCGGATCAATCAATGTCAGTGAAAATGAAATTGAAACCTCCAATGACATTTTTCTCCAGGCCGATTTTTTTGATGATCAACATCGTCGCTACGCCTATGTCCTTGATGAAGGAGATCAAGTACTTTGGGCAAGCAGCAAAGTATACAACCAACTGATTCTTAGCTCTGATATAGATGTAAATCGTTGGGAGTTTTTTAGAGATCGATCCAGCCCCGACTACAGTTTTGTATTGGCCCACAAAGTTAGCTGGGTCCTTCCCTCTGGACAAGACAAGCAACTTGTCATGGTTATTTATGAGAGCCCCACATCTTTTGCCTCTAAACTGCGCTCTTTTCGTCAAAGGCTATGGATTTTTCTTCTCATCATGGCCGGTCTCATCGTCATCATTCAAATGATTCTGATTCAATGGGGATTGCGACCGCTGGCAAAAATTAGCAACCAGTTGGAATTGGTTCGTTCAGGAGAGCAAAACAACATTGAGGGTCAATACACTTATGAACTTGACCAAGTACGACAGAGTATCAATGAATTCATTGCACAAGAACAAATCCAATTTCAACAACTCACACAATCTATGCGTAACCTTAGCCACAGTGTAAAAACACCCTTGGCGATATTGAAGACGCTTCTTGACAATGAAGCTTCAATTGCAGATCAAAGAAAAATATATTTACAACAACTACATTCTATAGAATCTACAACACAATACTATCTCAATCAGGCTCAGCTCGAAAGAAGCAGAGTGTTTACGCCGCCTATTTCTATTGTTCCGGAACTACAACGAATGATCACAAGCATTTCTAAGCTCAGTCCTCAAAAAGAAATCATGTTGAGTGTTGATAGTTCCATGGATCCAAAAGTTAGAATGAGCAGAGATGAAATCTACGAATGCTTTGGAAACCTGATTGAAAACGCCCAGAAATATAGCCGATCAAAAGTGACCCTGTCGATCCGTATACAAGCAAGTGATCTTTTGATCTACATTGATGATGATGGCCCCGGTATCGATGCAGGCATACGGGAAAAGATCTTTGAACGCGGCTATCGCGTCGACGAGAACATTGAGGGACAAGGTCTAGGTCTGTCCATTTCAAAACAGATTATCGAAAAAGCTCGCGGACAAATTAACGTAGAAACCAGTCCTTTTGGAGGCTGCCGCATTCGAGTTGTCCTACAAAAAATAGAACATTAGCAATAAACGCGAGTCATAGTGGTTCAGCCTAGGTTCATGTTTGTGATGGTAGGATCATAGACATGAAATGGAGAACAATGATGAAAACAACACTATACTCAAAAATAACCATGCTTCTGATGGCTCTGACACTACTTGGACCAGGAAGCTTATATGCAAAG
>JAGRAX010000069.1 GCA_020434365.1 Bdellovibrionales bacterium | reverse complement strand
CGAAGCGACAGAAAAACGAAAAATCAAAGCAATAAATACGGCCAATCCAACAGATTTTAATGATTCTTTCATACGACCTTTTCCTTGGGTTGCGGACGATTCACCACTTCTTGATTTGGACGAGCATAATTTGGATGTACTTGATGAAGATCCAAAAAATATTTTTCTTCAAAGTGCCTTGTACATAAATCTATCATCGACTGTCCTAAGCTTCGATTTGTATCCATAGGTATTGTATGATCAGGTTTTGCATCTTCCAAATCTTCTTTCACTCTCGATTCTGATAGAGCGCTACCAACCAAGAGGCCAAGACTTGGGTGATTTTGAAAGTATTGTGATGCCTCGCAGTCTTGTTCGTTGACGATGGTTTCAATGATTTTTTTCGTCTGAAAAAACCCCGCGGCGTACACTCTGTTTTTTCTAGATTTTTGCATCACTGTGATTTCACCTTCGACATCATATTGATGAGCAATGGCCTGCAGTGAAGAAAAACCAATCAAGGGAATGTTTGCGCTCCAACAAAGTGCTTTTGCTGTTGCGAGTGCAATACGCAGCCCTGTAAAAGATCCAGGGCCTAGGCCTACACCTATGGCAGAAAGTTTCGATACATCTGTGTCATGAGAGCCAAGAAGTTTGTCGATGCTAGGAATGAGTTTCGATGCGTGAACATTGCCTCGAAGCTCGATCTCTTCACACCTGCTTTCGATGCCTAAAGCGACACACAAAATCTCGCCACTGCAATCAAAGGCAAGAATACGCGGTTGATTTTTTAATGAATCGTTTGGCAAAGCAAAAAAAGAACTTTCAACTACTGAAAAAAGTTTTTGATCTTATCAACGAAGAATCGATTGATGTCGACATAAAACACCAGAGCCATCAAACCCAACACCATCACCACGCCGATTTGCTGTGCCCATTGGCGCGCTTTCATATTGAGAGGACTTCCTTTGATGACCTCGATGAAGTAAAAAACAAGGTGCCCACCATCCAATACGGGTACGGGTAAAAGATTCAACACGCCCAATGTAATGCTCAAAATGGCCATCAATCTAAAAAATGAAACCCAGCCGCCATTTTTGTATGAACTGGAAGCCATACTAAAAATAGATATTGGACCTCCCAAGGAGTTGACGGAAACTTTTCCTGTAAAAAGTTTTCCCATGCCAATGACCGTTGACACAGTAACGTCCCATGATTCCCGCGTTCCTTTGATGATCGAGTCGAAAAAATTCTTACCTTGGTCCGTGTATGTAGAAATGTCTGCGGGGATGGCCATGCTCTGTAAACCCACTTGATAGTGCAAAAGTTTTTCTTTGGTCATGGGATGAACATAAGAGCTTTCTTTGGGCGTCACTTCAACTTTGATGTAATCGGTTCCACGTATGATTCCCAATGTAAGGCTTTGACCTTGGCTTTCAGATACAGCTTTTTGAAAGTCAGTCCAATTGTGTAACAAAGCGCCATTTAGGCTTTCGATGTAATCACCTGTTTGGAGCCCTGCCACTTCCGCAGCTGAGTCTTTTTGAACTTCTTCGACTCTCAGTTGAGCTTTTCGAAGACTTGAAATTTGACCCTTATCAAAAGATGCAGAAATTTCTTCGTTTCCGCGTCGAGCTGTCAGAGAACGAATCTCAGCAGATGATGCCAGCATCGAATCGATTTGCCACCAATGAGATACGGCTTGCCCATTGATGTGAGTGATGTAATCACCTTGCTCAAATCCTTTGCTTTCAAGGAGATCCCCTTCTAGCACACTCAATGCGGGAACCAGACCCTGAGGTGAGATGCCGAGTTTTCCAACGGGCATACTTTCTCCGTATGCGGTGGTTCCAGGTTGCAGGTCCGGAGTCACTTCAAGTGTTTTTGTACTTCCATCTCTAAGAATTTCGAGTGTTGTAAGGAGGCCACCACGGTTTTGAATGCTGTGGGTCAAGTCTTCCCAAGATTGAACGAGCTTATTTTCAACGCTAAGAATTCGGTCCCCTGGTCTCAAACCTGCGGCCCAACCCGATTGTTGTGGATCAACATAGGCAACTGTGGAATCCATTTTTGGAATACCCACCCAAAAAAGAAATGTAAAAAGAATTATAGGGAGAATCAGATTAAAAATGGGTCCCATGGATGCAATTGCAATGCGAGTCCATACATTTTGATTGTCAAAACTTCTCGGATCGTTCTTATGCTTGGCCTGAGCCTCTTCAGATTCTATGGTCTCTTCCCCTCTCATTTTGACATAGCCACCCAAGGGAAGAAGGCAAAGTGCGTATTCTGTTTCGCCCCAGGTTTTTCTAAAAATGGCAGGACCAAATCCAATAGAAAACCTCTCTACAAAGACGCCCGAAAGTTTGGCGACGGAAAAATGCCCGAGCTCATGAATAAAAACCAATATACCAAAAAGCAAAATGGGGATGATTACATTTGAAAACATTGTGGTCCTTCTTTTACGTCAAATATTTTTTATGTTTATAGTATGTACATTGCGAAATATATGCGCAATGAAGACAAAGTCTAGCCCTTAAGGATCCACTATACCTGAAAGCCTCAAGGATTCCCAGCCTAAGAAAAAGCAGACAATAAGTTAAAAAATATATGCATTTTAAACACTTATGTTTTCGATGTACTTTTGAGCCTGCATGCGACCCCATTGATCGGCATCGATATAATCTTGGAGTGTAGAGCTTGAACTTGGCATGTAAGCTGTAAGGACGGCCTGGTTGATTTTTACAATGTCTGTAAAGGCAATGTTTTGACCTAAAAATGCCTCGACCGTGACCTCATTTGCGCCATTGAGCACCGCAGGATGTGTAGGGCCCATTTCTACAGCGCTACGTGCCAGGTTGACAGCGGGAAAGCGCTGATGGTCAGGAGTAAAAAAAGTCAGCTTGTTTCGCTGCGTAAAATCCACAAACTTCGCGATGCGATCAAGTCTATTAGGATATGAGAGGGCATAGGCAATGGGCACGGCCATATCAGGTTCGCCCATTTGTGAAAGAATGGAGCCGTCAACAAATTCTACCATGGAATGAACGATGGATTGTGGATGCACCACAACTTCGACCTGTGAGATGGGGAGATCAAAGAGCCATTTGGCTTCGATGACTTCCAAGCCTTTGTTCATCATGGTGGCGCTGTCGATCGTGATTTTTTCGCCCATGGCCCAATTGGGATGCGCGAGAGCTTGAGCTTTTGTGACTTGACTCAAATCTAGATCGTACTTCTCAAAAAAAGGACCCCCTGAAGCAGTGAGAATCAAGCGACGAATGCCTTTTTTTGGGTGATTGGCAAGAGCCTGGAAAATTGCGCTATGTTCGCTGTCTACGGGATAGATTTGGACGCCATGTTTTTTGGCGAGGTTCATCATCCAGGCTCCAGCCACAACCAACGATTCCTTGTTGGCAAGGGCGATGTCTTTTCCGGCCTCAATTGCAGCTTGAGTGGGAACAAGTCCTGCAGCGCCCACAATGGCAGAAAGCACGATATCACTTTGAGGGTGCGTGGCCACTGCGATGGCTCCCTCAACCCCGGATTGAAAATTAATGTTAGAAAGATCTCCCAAAAGGCTTTTAAGTTTCGGAAGGTCACTGGCAGATTTTATAGAAACGGTTTTTGGTCTGTACTCTTGAATCTGCTGGGCCAGAGTTTCGAGATTGCCTCCAGCCGCCAAAGCCAGAACGGTAAACTTTTCGGGATGTTTTTTTACAATCTCTAGTGCGCTTTTTCCAATAGAACCCGTGCTTCCGAGAATCGAAATGTTTTTATTCACGATGTAGTCCTTGCCTGTAGCTGCTCCGAAGTTTTGCCAAATCTACGCTCTCGATTTTGATAATGTGTGAGCGCTGCGCGCAAGTCATTTTCAGAAAAATCTGGCCAGAGCACATCCGTGACATAGTATTCGCTATACACACTTTGCCAAGGCAAAAAATTAGAACTGCGAAATTCTCCGCTGCTCCGAATGATGAGATCTGGATCAGGGTAGTCTTTTGTATCCAGGTATTTCGAAATGCACTTTTCATTGATGTCAGAAATAGACATGCGCTGATCCAAAAGATCTTTGGCCATATGCTCAAAGGCTCTTTTGAGCTCGTCTCTGCCGCCATAACTTAGGGCAAGAATCAATGTCATCTCATCATAGTTTTTGGTTTTTTGTATAGAGTGTTCGAGAACTTTTCGGGCAAAAAAAGGAATTTTCTCTTTGTTTCCAATCATTTCAAGTTTGACCTTGTTGTCATGGAACATATGGAGATCAGCCTCTAAAAAGGTCTTTAGAAGCTCCATCAGCCCTTTGACTTCAAATTCTGGACGTTTCCAGTTCTCCTCAGAAAAAGCGTACAGGCTTAAATATTTGATGCCCATATGTTTTGCGGCAACGACAATTTTTTTTACCGTTTCAACACCTTGATTGTGACCCTCTATGCGTGATTTGCCATGCTTTTGCGCCCATCGACCGTTCCCATCCATGATGATCCCCAGGTGTTTTGGGACAGAGTTTTGAGAAATGTTCACGTCGATCATCACAAGGTCATAAGACCTTATGGCCTATACGGCCATAATTTCTTTGGATTTTTCTTCGACGATTTGGTCAACTTTGGCAATGAAACCATCTGTGGTTTTTTGAATCAAATCTTGAGCTCTTTTTTGA
Source organism: Bdellovibrionales bacterium (assembly GCA_020434365.1). Classification (GTDB taxonomy): domain Bacteria; phylum Bdellovibrionota_G; class JALEGL01; order JALEGL01; family JAGRMV01; genus JAGRAX01. The sequence goes on along the minus strand of JAGRAX010000069.1, from coordinate 5,082 downwards.
TCGTCTTCCGTGATTTCTTTGTCTTTGAGGGCTTGCTTGACCTCATCCAGGCCGCTTCTGCGAATGTTTCGAATGGCGATACGTGCATCTTCTCCAACTTTGGAGGCTTGTTTGACAATTTCTTTTCGGCGATCTTCGGTCAAAGCCGGAAGAGGAATTCGAATGATTTTCCCGTCATTTTGAGGGCTCAAACCAAGGTCTGATTTTTGAATGGCTTTTTCAATGTCTCCCAGAGAGCTTTGATCCCAAGGTTGAACCACAATCAAACGCGCTTCGGGCACTGAAACATTGGCCATTTGAGAAATCGGAGTTTTATTTCCGTAGTATTCTACAAGTACAGTGTCGAGAAGGGTAGGGTTGGCCCGTCCGCTTCGTAATTTTCCAAGCTCATCTTTGAGTGAAACGATGGATTTTTCCATCTGTCCCGAAAGTTTTTGATTGATGGATTCGATCATGATGTTTTTCTCCAAACCAAAGTGCCAATGGAGTCTCCCATAATGGCTTTTTTCATATTGCCTTTTTCTGTCATATTGAAGACCAGTATGGGGAGTTGATTGTCCATGCAAAGAGATGTAGCTGTAGCATCCATCACCTGCAAGCCTTTTTGAAGAACCTCAATATAGGTCAGTTGATCAAATTTTTTTGCGTCCTGATGTTTGAGCGGATCTTTATCAAACACGCCATCAACTCGCGTGGCTTTAAGAATGATTTGTGCATTGATTTCCATTGCCCGTAGCGCAGCTGCAGTGTCCGTGGTGAAAAAAGGATTTCCTGTTCCAGCAGAAAAAATCACAACACGCCCTTTTTCCAAATGCCTGTTGGCCTTACGGCGAATGTAGGGCTCGGTCACCTCATGCATTTCCAAAGCATTTTGAACGCGGGTGTGAACCCCCAAAGCCTCCAAAGAGTCTTGTAGCGCCAGAGCATTGATCACCGTTGCCAGCATTCCCATATAATCGGCTGTAGCTCTATCCATGCCTTTGGCACTTCCGGCAACACCTCGAAAAATATTGCCTCCACCAATAACGATGGAGAGCTGCACCCCAAGCTCAGAAATTTCTTTCAGTTCTTGTGCAATGCGCGCGAGGATTTCTGGATTGATGCCATAGCCAGTATCTGCGCAAAGAGCTTCTCCGCTAATCTTTAGGAGGACTCTTTCGTATTTTGGTGCGGGCATCTTGGTAGGCTTTCTTATTGTTATTCACCCAATTGATATCGAACAAATCGCTTGATGGAAATATTTTCTCCCAACTTTGCAATCTTTTCGGTCAAGAGATCCTTAATGGTTTTATCGGGGTCTTTGACAAAAGCTTGTTCTACGAGACAAATGTCGGCGAAGAATTTATCAATTTTCCCATCCACAATTTTTTCAATGACATTTTCGGGTTTTCCGAGATCTTTGGCCTGATCTACGAAAACGGCGCGCTCTTTGTCCACAAGGTCCTGAGGCACGTCTTCTCTCTTTACATAGAGAGGACCAGCTGCGGCAACATGCATCGCAATGTCTCGAACCAAGTCTTGAAAATCATCGGTCCTGGCCACAAAATCTGTTTCGCAGTTGACTTCGAGAAGTACACCAATTTTTCCACCTGCATGTATGTAAGATTGAATGGCGCCGTCCCCCGTGCTCCGGGCTGCTTTTTTCGAAGCAATAGCCAGGCCTTTTTTTCTCAAAAATTCGATGGCTTGTTCGACATCTCCTTTAACTTCCGTCAGTGCTTTTTTGCAGTCCATCATGCCTGCGCCTGTTCGGTCTCTTAAATTTTTAATCATTTCAGTTGTTACGCTCATGCTTGTTCTCCTTACACTTTCTTACAGTCTGTAATCCATCAATTGCTGCTTGTATTGGAAGCTTGCGCATTTGCAGCTTCAGCTTTTTTTGTCACTTTCTTTTCTACAACAGGACCTTTGTCTTTCTTGTTTTCTTCCTCTGCAACTTCTTTTATGGACTCATCAGTTTTGCTTTGGGCTTGTTGCTCTGCAAGTTTTTTTCGCTCAGCTTCAGCTTGGAGCCTCTTTTTGCTCTGCTCTTGGACGTATACTTCGTATTCCTGCGCACCTTCCAAACAAGCGTTGGCGATTTCCGAAAGAAATAAGCGGATGGATTTGAGGGCGTCATCATTTGCAGGGATGACATAGTCAATCCCATCAGGGTTGCAGTTGGTGTCGACGATTGAAATGATCGGAATGCCCAGTTTTTGAGCTTCTTTCACTGCAATATGTTCCTTGTTGGGATCGATAACAACCATCAAGCTGGGGACTTTGTCCATGCTCTTGATGCCTGAAAGGCTCTTTTCAAGACGTTGTTTTTCTTTGGTGATGAAAAGAATGTCTTTTTTTGAATGCTCTTTGATTTTATCGGTTCCAAGAATTTCTTCGATTTCATTGAGTCGATCAATTCGTTTTTTTATGGTTTCAAAGTTGGTGAGCATGCCTCCAAGCCATCGACGGTTTACATAAAATTGCTTGGCTCTCTCACATTCCTCTTGAATGATTTCTTGGGCTTGAGGTTTTGTGCCTACAAAAATAATCTTTCCACCCTTGGATATTTTATCGACAACGACTTTTCGAGTCTTGTTCCACTGGGAAAGGGTTTTTTCGAGGTTGATGATATAGATACCGTTGCGTGCCCCATGAATATAGGGTTTCATTTTGGGGTTCCATCGGTGGGTTTGGTGGCCAAAATGCGCGCCTGCATCAAGTAGGCTTTGAATTGTAATAGACATAACTATGCTCCTTAATTTGGTTTAAACCTCCGCTTTTGATTTACAATATCTAAATATTTGAAATCATTTAAATATTGCAAAGCCCGAACACAAAAATTTTTTTTCTGTCACCGTGGGCATCCAAACTTTTTCGAATTTGGCGTCTGATTTGACCTCAAATCAGCAAAAGCGTGTGTCATTTCAAAATGTTGGCCTCTTCTAGTATGTTTTCCACCCAAAATCAAGTGGCAATCCTTGTCTCGTGGACTACATTTTTTTTCTTCTTTATCAATTCTTGACTTGATTTGACGCGCCACCCTAAGCTATAAGCCTTCGCGTCTACTAGAGTAGCTTAATGGGGAATAGTCTACATAGACCGATCCGAAGGGGAATCAGCGCCCTAGGGCTTCTCATTTTTAACTTTATTTCACTCGGCCTCCACGCCCAAACGCAAAATCAAAGCTATATCGTCAGCCCACGGTGTTTGGATCGAGCCATAGAAAATCAAATTCTTGTGCAAGAAACTCAAGCCCAGCGCTATGAGCTGCTTTTACGAAAGGGAACCCCGGGGAGTAAGGATGACTTGAGATATCATCGGGTCTACAACTGGCCAGGCATTCGAGATGCCTACAAACAGAGCCTTGTGAAGCTCCGAAGAAAAATTGACGACCCCAAAAGTGAAATTTTTTCGTATTTGTTTCGTTGTCGGCAAAATGATGAGGAGTGTTACGCTTCGATGGCCGCTTTTGAAGGCAAAGAAGATCTAGAAGACTTTTTTTGTGATCACGAAATTTATAGAGAAGCGCTAGAGGACTCCAACACAACCAAAAATACGCAGGCCTATTTTTGCGGAGTCGACCGAGAACTTCATTTTTCTTATCCGTTTATGGAGGACCCACGCTATGTGGCGGAATGTTTGAAAAAAACTTCTGGAGAACATGAATGGAAAAATAAAAGCGAAGTTTTTGAGCAAGAAAAACAATGGATTCAAAGTGTGTGGTTTCGCCAATACATTGATCTTTGGAAACAACAGACCGAGCAGTCTCAAAATCCGGATGCATTTTCGCTGATCGCGCATCGTGTGATCGCTGAGTTTGGAAACAAGCTTGAAAAGGAACAAAAGCTCAGGCATCGCCAAGAGTTTGAGCAAGTTCTACGTCAGTGTATCGCATATCGCGAAGGTGATCTCGAAGGGATGTATAAGAATGCCTCTCAGTATGTTTTGAGTATCATGGGAGAATCTGTAGAGCCCATCGCACTCAACACTGAACTTAGGCTTCCGAAATATCGAGGGTACTTTGACAAAGGTGTGACAGGAAGCGTGGTGTATTATCAGTTTTACGATTCCAAACATAAGTATGAATCCGCAAAAACTTTAGAAGAGAGAAATCAGCTTCAAAAAAGACATAAAAAAGACGATTTTTACATTAAGGAATTTATTCGTGAAAGAGACTTGTGGACCAACATCGACAGTTTGGGTCAACGTTTCTCAAAAGAACCTGACCCATGGGATCGGCAGCATGAAAAGGATCGAGTTCATTATGCCAGCGAGAAGATTGGCGATCTAGAAGATCTTGCAGAAAAGAACAAAGAGAAAGATTATGTCTCTATTCATACGGGGATGCTGCCTTTCCAATTTGCCCGTATGCTTGCAGCAAAATCCATTCGAGAAATCCAAAAAATTTCTAAGAAACGAGCAGATCAAATTCTATCTAAAGAAGAGTATTTTTACCAATGGTCTGATGGTCTTCTTTGTACAAATGGTGATGAAAAATATTGCACCAAAGGCAATCTGTCTCAGCGTAGAGAAAAGCAAAAACAACTTTATGACCTGATTCGATCCAAAGACCTAGACATTGAATATGCGCAGCAATTTTTGCGCAAGAACATTTATCAAGAAAATTTCCTACATGATCTCAATACAAATATCCAGGCGGTCAATAATTATTGTTGGACGGTTGCTGATCAAAAAAGATGGAATCAAGAACCCAATAAAATGTTGGAGCAGTATCAATCAACATTGGGAATACTATTAGAAAATCTATATTCTCAAAAGAGAGTGACGCAAGAAGTTTTGGGAGATTCAGTTTTTTATGAGCTTACGCATTTTAACCCCAAGCCTAAAGAACTATACCGAAGATGTTTTTTTGAGGGAGTCGTGTTTGGTCATTTGGAGGATCGAAAATATAGCGAAGTCGGTTATGCCTATCACAACGAAGTTTTTCGATCGCATGAGAACAAAAGCCTCGCCCTTCGACAGGCCATTGAAAAAAAACAAACCTCATTGACCCGAGTCATATATCTCAAACCCAGTTTTTATATTTCAGTCGATGAGTTAGAAGAAATAGAAGGTAATATTGAAAGTCAGCTGGAAAAG
>JAGRAX010000068.1 GCA_020434365.1 Bdellovibrionales bacterium | reverse complement strand
GTAATTCATACAGACTTTGAACGTGGTTTTATACGAGCGGAAGTATACAAAAGCAGCGATCTATTCGAACACGGATCAGAAAATAAATTAAAGGAACTCGGCCTTCTCAGATCTGAGGGCAAAGAATATGTCTTCAAAGATGGGGACGTTACTCACTTTAGATTTAACGTCTAAAAATATATCTTTGATGGAATCTTAGCGCTCAGAAACTCAGCAGCCGATCATGGTTTCAGTTTGCACCGTGACACTTTTTGTATTTTTTTCCACTCCCACAAGGACAGGGATCATTTCTTCCTACTTTTTCTCCGTCTCTGCGAATCGTTGCAGCTTGCGCTTGCTTCATGTTGGGAATTTGACTTCTTCCAGGAATAGCCGCAGCTCCCTCTGAAGAACTCTGCGCAGAAATTCCTCCTTGTCCTCCAGGAGCTTCTCCTCTACCCATTTGCATAGGTCCGGCCTTGCGCCCTTTAAACACTGAAGGATCCTGCTCATTGGAAACCTGCACATGAAACATTCTCGTCAAAGCAGATTCTTTGGTGGAATACACCATCTCAGAGAACATATCGAAACCACTCTTTTTATATTCATTTAAGGGGTCTTTTTGCGCATAACCTTGAAATCCAACAGACTCCTTGAGCTGATCCATATTGTGCAAATGATCTTTCCAAAGCGCATCGATGGTACGAAGCTTGATTTCCCTTTCGATCATCCTTGCAAACTCAATGTCACCCAACTCTTTTTCTTTTTCATCAAGTTTTTCCAAGCCAAACTCAATCAAAGCCTCATGAATACTTTCTTGCGAGGAGTCGCTCCAATTTTCCACATTGTAGGGTAAGGGATGTCCAAAAACTTTAAGAACGACTTCAGACAGAGCTTCCCAATCCCACTGCGATACTTGAACTTTGGGTTGAGTATAAGCAAGCACCCAATCCTCAGTAATTTCAGCTATATCTTGTTCAATGACTTCGCGAATTGAACTTCTTCCCAATACGTCTTTTCGAAGCGCGTAAATGACCTTTCTTTGTTGGTTCATCACATCATCATATTTGATCAGATGTTTTCGAATATCAAAGTTGTGTCCTTCGACTCGCCTTTGGGCCCCTTCAATGGCTTTGGTAGTCATCTTGTGCTCAATGGCTTCGCCTTCTTTCATTCCTGCCCATTCAAGAATTTTCTGCACTCGATCACTTGCAAAAATTCTCATCAGATCGTCTTCGAGTGAAAGATAAAAACGAGAACCTCCTGGATCTCCCTGCCGTCCTGAACGGCCTCTAAGCTGGTTGTCAATTCGTCTGGATTCGTGACGTTCAGTTCCGATAATAAAAAGACCTCCAGCCTCTTTTACGCCTTCACCCAGAACAATATCCGTTCCACGCCCCGCCATATTTGTCGCAATGGTCACTTGAGATGCTTGCCCAGCATTCTTTACGATCTCAGCCTCACGCTCATGGTGTTTGGCATTGAGCACGTTATGAGGTACGCCTTCACGCTTTAAGTATTTTGAAAGTCTCTCAGATTTTTCAATTGAAACTGTTCCTACAAGAACCGGCTGCTTTTTTTCGTATAAAGCACGAATGTCTTGAGCCATAGCTTTGTATTTGTCTTGCTCGGTTGCATAGATAATGTCGGGAAAATCTTCACGCATTAAAGGTTTGTTTGTGGGGATTACACTCACATCCAATTTATAAATTTTATGAAATTCCTCGGCTTCTGTATCTGCAGTCCCCGTCATTCCAGATAATTTTTCAAACATTCTAAAATAATTCTGAAATGTAATCGATGCGAGGGTTTGATTTTCATTGGCAATCGTCAAATTCTCTTTGGCTTCAATGGCTTGGTGCAAGCCATCAGACCATCTACGCCCTGGCATAACACGTCCAGTAAACTCATCTACAATGAGAACTTCACCTTCTTTGACCATGTAGTCTACATCTTTATGGAAAAGTTTGTGCGCACGCAAAGCTTGATTGACATGATGAAGGGTTTCAATATGTTGAGGATCATAAAGGTTGTCAATACCCAAAAGGCTTTCAACATGGGATACACCTTCCTCAGTTAACAAAGCATTTTTGCTTTTTTCATCCAAGGTAAAATCACGTTCAGCTTTCAAAGAAGGGATAATTCGATTTACACTCGCATACTTTTCAGTAAAGTCATCGGTAGGACCCGATATGATCAGAGGGGTTCGAGCTTCATCAATCAAAATTGAGTCTACCTCGTCCACAATTGCGAAATATAAATCTCTTTGAACATAATCTTCGAGACGATATTTCATGTTGTCTCGAAGGTAATCAAAACCAAACTCATTATTTTGTCCGTAGGTTACGTCGGCTCCATAGGCTTCTTTTCTTTGAGCATCTGACAGTTCATTGACAATGACTCCCACAGACAAACCCAAAAATTTGTACAGCTTCCCCATCCACTCAGAATCTCTCTTAGCCAAGTAGTCATTCACCGTCACGACGTGAACCCCACGACCCAAAAGTGCATTGAGATACACAGGCAAAGTAGCTACAAGAGTCTTTCCTTCCCCGGTTCTCATTTCCGCAATTTTTCCCTGATGCAGGACAATCCCACCGATCATTTGCACGTCAAAGTGCCTCATGCGAAGAACTCTTCGACTGGCTTCTCGGCATACAGCAAAGGCTTCAGGCAAGAGATCATCCAAAACTGAGGATGCTTTTTCCCCTTTTTGGATGCGATCTTGGATGATTTGTTTGAAATAGGGGGTCTTTTCTTGAAGCTCTTGGTCAGAAAGATCCCTTAATTTGTTCTCCCAGGTATTGATGCGATCGAGCACAGGCTGCAAGGCCTTGATTTGTCGATCATGTTCCGTTCCGAATATTTTTTTAACGATCGCCTGTAACATGAGGGCCTTTTATAATGGGATTCGAGCAAAAGATCCAGCTGAAAGCGGATCCGATCGCCCTAATCTAAGATATACTGCATGGGATTTACAGGCACACCGTTGACACGAATTTCATAGTGCAAATGAGGCCCCGTAGACCTACCCGTATTGCCTACCAAAGCCACCACTTCATTGCGTTTGATTTTTTGCCCAACCTTCACAAACATTTTGGAGTTATGTCCATAGCGGGTCACGATTCCATAACCATGGTTGATGATCAAAAATTTTCCATAGCCAGGCTCTGTTCCCACACGTGTCACTACACCATTCGCGGGCGCCCTTACCTCCGTACCGATCGCAGCAGCGATATCAATTCCACCGTGCATATGACGTAAACCTGTAAATGGAGAAACACGGTACCCAAAAGTCGACGTCAACCAACCCTTGGTAGGCCATATAGAGGGTCTAGAAGATAAGACCGTTCTTTGATCCTTAAGGAGTTCATACAATTCCTGAAGGCTCTGCTCTTGGAGGGAAGCTTTTCGATGTATACCATCAACCTTTAACTCTAGAGGATCAGCTACAGAGCTTGAGTGATGAACGGTAGCACCTCCCAAAGAAGCCACCAACGTACCCTGCTGAGACACTTGAGCATCTGTACCTTGTAAGAAGACCGTACCCTCATCCCGAGGCAGAGGACCAAAACCACCTCCAACACCTGCGGTATCTAGATCCGCCAATACCCTTAACTTTTGTTCAAAATTTTGAACCCGAACCAAGGTTGAGTCCGCAATATTGACCTGATTATTGAGCAACTGTAGTTGCCCTTCCAAATAATGATTTCTCGTGAGGGCGGATTCAAATTGAGCTTTTTTCTGAAAGTAATGAATCGAAATAATCGTCGTAATGCTTGCAAAAAGAGCCAATAAACCCAAGCCTGCACTGGCTATTTTTAACGCATTTTGAGATACCATCCATTTTTTTACCTGAGCACTTTTCTCAGGTATCACCATGATTGTATAGAATCTATTGTTCACTCAATCTCCAATTATTATCGCCATTTAGGTATTTATACGTTTCCCTCTGATGGGTCTATTTGCGATGCGTTCCACGAAATTTTGTATTCACATGAAAGCCGAAAGAAGTCAAATAAACGTATCTTCTACGATTGTATCAACTCTCTAATACTTTTAAAAGGATTAAAGTTATATTGTCTTCCCCACCTTTTTGATTTGCCGTGTCAACCAATTCTCGGGCAGAAAGTTCCAGTTCCTTTCCATTAACAAGCTCAAGCATCTGGTCGTCTTCCACCATGTTGGACAAACCATCGGAACACATGATGTAGTAGTCGCCTTCCATGATCTTCCAGACAATGGTATCAACCTCTACCTCTTCTTGCACTCCAACCGACCGGGTAATAATATTTTTTAGCTGGTGGGTTTTGGCCTCTTCTTCAGTAATCAAACCACTTTTGAGTTGCTCATGAACCAGAGAGTGGTCCTCGGTGATCTGAATCAATTGCCCCTCACGAATACAATACGCTCTACTATCCCCGACGTGAGCGATATAGGCATTTCCGTCATTGACCAACATCACGGTAGCAGTCGTTCCCATTCCTTTAAGTTCAGGTTCCTCTACAGCTCGCCGAACAATCATATTGCCTGCGCGGGAAATTGCGTCTCTCAATCTCTCTTGCTCTTCTCCATCGATATTATCCTCTGGAGTATCCAAATAGGTTTGGTCAGGAACATCTGACTTGATTCGATCTACACCGCGAATGATCTCCTCCACGGTGGTGACTGCAATTTTGCTGGCAAATTCTCCCCCAGCATGCCCTCCCATTCCATCAGCAACGATGTACAAACCCAATTTGTCATTGACAAGATAGCTGTCTTCGTTTCTTTGCCGTTTTCGACCAATATCTGTGATGCCGCAGGAGATAATCTTCATGATGTTTTTTGCTGTCTACATTATAGGTGACAATGTTTCTATCATATCCGACCTTAAGAAACGGGTCAAAGTCATTTGCATACTTGTTTCATGACAAGTCTAAGATGCTTGACTACTGGCCGCGAGGCCTTTCTGATATAGCTCTTGAGCATGAGCCAAGATTGGAGCGGAATTTTCAATTCCTCCAATCATTCGGCCCAGTTCTGATTTTTTTTCCTCAGCGGAAAGCTTGAAAATACGGGCCATGGTTCTCTTGCCGTCCATTTTCTTTTCAACTTTGTAATGATGATGGGCATAACAAGCCACTTGAGCCAAGTGAGTCACACAAAAAACCTGACGCCCCTGAGATAGTTTCATCATCTGAAGGCCCAAACGATCCGCGGTTTCACCGCCAATGCCTGTATCCACTTCATCAAATAAAAAACTTACATCGGGAGATTTTCCTCTCTCTATCGACACCCCTTTTACCGCCAATAAAATCCGAGAAAGCTCTCCCCCTGAAGCGATAGAAGACAAGGCGCGAAACCCTTCCCCTGGATTTGGAGAAAAGCGAATCGAAACTTGATCTTGGCCTTTGCGATGAAAACGAAGCTCCCCACATTCAATGCCAGAAGCATGCCCTTTCAGGTCCTTACAAGACTCAACATAAAAACATATTTCAGCCTGTCCCATACCCAAACCTGTGAGTTCCAAACTTATCTTTTCTCCCAATCGCTCGGCTGCATGTGTTCTTTTTTCTGTTAAACCTTGTGCAAGCTTTTCCAAATCCACACGCAGCTTTTTTTGCTTGTCTTTCAACTCGACCTCCTCTTGGGAGTCATCATCGAGGCTTTCTAAGAGCGTCGCAATTTGATCTCGCTTTTCTATCGCCTGTTCTACGGATCCATACTTTCTGGTAATTTTTTGAAGCACAGCCATCCGATGATTCAACTCTTCAATTTGTGTAGAATCTATACTCAGATGTCTTCGGTATTCCCGAAGCTGCTCTCTGAGATCTAGCAGCAAAATATCTATCTCTTGAGATCTCTCGACCAATCCCCCGATGGCCTCATCCAAGTTCGAAACCCTCTCTAAGTTTTTGCTCACGTGAGAAAAATTCGAAATAAGATCCCGTTCACCATGAAAAGCTTGTTCGATTTCAGAAAAAGCATGCGCCAATTTTTCGCCATGCTTTTCTTTTTGCAAGATCGACTCTATCTCTTCCATTTCATGATCTTTGAGTTTTGCACCTTGAAGCTCCTTAGATTGAAATTCCAAAAACTCTCTTTCTTGACGCGCCTTCTGCTTCTTTTCTTCAATCTGTTTCAAAGAACTCTCCACGCTCTTGAGTTCATCATATACATTTTGATAGCTTTGAAGATCAGGTCCCAAAGACGCATGCTCATCCAAAAGATCGATATGGCTCGACTCATCCATAAGTCTCTGGCTGCCATGTTGACTGGTAATATCCAACCAATAGAAAGAAAATTTCTGAAGAAGCGATACTGTACAAGAAGTATCATTGATAAATGCCTTGCTTCGGCCATCTTTCGAAATGACCCTACGAACGATGACACGATCTTCATCGAGCTCGATTCCCGACTCATCCAAAAAACTTCGAATGGAATCTATCTCTTGAAAACGAATTTCACCATAGACTTGGGCTTTCTCAGCCCCCATACGTACATCATCCTGAGAGGCTTTTCGACCCGCAAGCAAAGAGATAGCTTCAATGAGGATCGATTTTCCCGCACCTGTTTCACCCGTAAGAACGTTAAATTGCTCGTCAAAATCTACTTTAGCTTCTGGAACAATGGCCAAATCTGAGATTGATATTTGAGCAAGCACAGTAGATTGGTACCTCGATTGTAGCGCAAGTCAAGAGCTTAAAAGGTTTTGCGAACAACCTTTTGAATTTTTTTCCGATCCTGACTGGCGTAGGCCTCTTGAAGACGTGTCCACTGCATTTTAACCATGGACTTGTCTTGTTTCTCAAAGGCCTCGACCTTTTCATCTTCCGCACTGTAGCGAACAGTTGTCACATCCAGATTCGTACCTTCAAATGCTTCCTGCATCCTCTTTGTGTGTTTTTCCTTATCGTCCACAAAAACAATTGCTTTTGGCTCAAGAGAAAGCTTGTGAAGAATCACCCTCATCATCGCACCTTTGTGTTGACCTGCAGTAAAAAAGATTCCTCTGGAAAAGGCAACAGGTCTTGCAGGTCTATCAAGTTTGAATGCTTTAACTTGCTCGGAAGACAAATTTAACTCTTTTGCCACATCTTGGGTTTCATAAGGAAACCAAGATCTCGGATGGTCAATTTCAGATGAATTCTTCAATGAACCCGAAAATTGATACGCATTTTCATACAACTCTCTAATGGTCGGATAGTAAAAGTCCCAGCCTCTTGAAGTCAGCACAAAGGTTTGAACCCCCTGATCTTGAATTCTTTTGACCAAGGATGGGGTGGTCTCTTCAACAGGAAGCATAGAACTCAAACTAAACAAAAAACCCTGAATATCCAAAAGGGTCTCGAAATCATCCGAGACCAATCCTGACTTGTCAGTGTTTTGATCTTTAGAAAATAGCATCGAACTCTGCCAATCCCACCATTGGTCACTACCAAGACTCTGTTTCATTTTAAGTAGTGTATTGTCATTATCAAAAGCCACGATGACGTTCTGAGCACCATATGTCTTGGCTTTTTCTTGAACGATTTTCTCTACAGTCTCCATACGAGCACTGGTAAGCTCCTGGGAAGCCCACACGTTTCCTTGAAGAACAAATAGAAATACAAAGGTAAAAATCATCGGCAGTTTATTTTTCATGGTGGCTTACTCCTAATACGTATGGCTTCTAAAAGATTTGCTTGTGATATACCATCTTTATCCAAGCATGCAAAAATCTACAAATGGCCCAAAGCTTGTTTTTCACTAGTCCCTGTACTAGAGTTCATGCCCTAATGAGACCACAAAAAAAAATTGCTGTAGTTGGTGGAGGCAGCTGGGGTACGGCTTTAGCCCAATCTCAAGCCAGACTGGGACATCAGGTATTTTTGTGGCTCCGGAGTCAAGATGCCTGTGAGCAAATCAATGAAACTCGCTACAATTCTAAGTATTACCCAGAAATTCAATTGGATTCCAAGATTTTTGCCACAACAGACATCCAAGCATGCTACGAACAAGCACAAATCATTTTGTTGGCTCTTCCTTCGTCCGAAATTGTACCCTGGATCGAAGAGACAAAAATTTACCTTAGAGATCATCAAGCCCTTGTATGTACTTCCAAGGGTCTGGACCTTTTGCACCTTCAGACTCTGTCTCAAAAACTTGCTCAAATATATGGCAGCAAATGGACCCACCGACACTATGCAGTACTTTCAGGTCCTAGCTTTGCTGTAGAGCTGATACAGCAATTGCCCACAGCCGTAGACCTGGCCAGTTCAAACACGGAACTTAGAAATATGCTCATTGATAGCTGTTCGGATACTCATTTTAAATGGTTTCCTTCTAAGGATATGATCGGGCTTGAAGTGGGTGGTGCGCTCAAAAATATTTTGGCCATTGCGGTTGGAGCCAGTGATGGTTATGGATTTGGAGAAAATGCGCGAGCTGCATTGATAACTAAAGGGCTTAAAGAAATTTCAAAAGTTGGTGTAGCCTTAGGAGCAGAGCCCGAAACCTTTTTTGGCCTGTCGGGCATGGGTGACCTCTTGCTCACCTGTACGGGAGATCAATCGAGAAACCGTCAGGTAGGCTTGGGTTTGTCTACAGGAAAATCGCTCAAAGATATTCTTACGCAAATCCAACAAACCGCCGAAGGCATTCGAAGTTGCAAAATTGCTGCGGATATTAGTGAAAGACACCAGCTTGAAACCCCCATTCTCACTGAAACCTATCACGCATTGTATGGGATTAAAGATCCCAAAAAGGCCATCATAGACTTACTTCATACCATTGTATGATTTTTTATGGCTTATCTGAAGCCATATATGCACAACAATTCAAACAAAAAAGGGGTGAAGCTTATAGGCCTCACCCCTTTGATGAACTTGCAATGAGCTTGCAAGGGTTACATGATTACATCATGCCGCCCATACCGCCCATTCCACCCATACCGCCCATATCTGGAGCAGCTGGAGTATCTGATTTTTCTTGTGGTTTTTCAGCAACCATTGCTTCAGTTGTAAGAAGCAATGAAGCTACTGAAGAAGCGTTTTGAAGTGCCAAGCGAGACACTTTAGTTGGATCAATGATTCCGGCTTTGAGCATATCCTCATATTCACCAGTTTGAGCATTGTATCCGTTGCTTCCTTTTTCATTCTTCACACGTTCAATGACAATAGAACCTTCAACGCCTGCATTCGCAGTAATTTGACGTAGAGGCTCTTCCAAAGCACGTCGAATGATGTTTGCGCCCCATTTTTCACCGTCTGAGAGAGTTACATTGTCCAAGGCTTTGAGGCATCGAATGTATGCAACACCTCCACCAGGAACAATACCTTCTTCAACAGCAGCTTTGGTTGCATGCATCGCATCTTCTACTCGAGCTTTTTTCTCTTTCATTTCAGTTTCGGTCGCAGCACCTACATTGATGACAGCAACTCCACCTACGAGCTTCGCCAAACGCTCTTGAAGTTTTTCTCGATCGTAATCAGAACTTGAATCTTCAATTTGAGCTTTGATCTGTTTGACACGACCATCGATTGCATCTCTGGTACCCGCACCATCCACAATGGTAGAATTTTCTTTGTCTACCGTAACGCGTTTGGCCTGGCCAAGATCGTCAAGCGTCAAACTTTCCAACTTGATCCCAAGATCTTCAGTAATACATTTTCCACCGGTCAATACTGCGATGTCTTCGAGCATTGCTTTTCTTCGATCACCAAATCCTGGTGCTTTTACAGCAGCGCATTTGAGAGTTCCGCGAAGTTTGTTCACAACCAAAGTTGCAAGAGCTTAACCTTCAATATCTTCAGCAATGATGACAAATGGTTTTCCAGTTTGAGCAATTTTTTCTAGGATGGGTAACATATCCTTCATGTTGCTGATTTTCTTTTCAAAAATCAAAATATAAGGATCATCTAACACAACTTCCATTCTCTCTGCATCTGTAACGAAGTAAGGTGAAAGATATCCACGATCAAATTGCATCCCT
>JAGRAX010000067.1 GCA_020434365.1 Bdellovibrionales bacterium | reverse complement strand
TCTCCATATTCGTCCCAAATGACATTGGTAATAAAATTTCCAATCTTGTACATAAGCCAACTGCCTTGGATTTGCCAAAGATCAGAAATAGGGTAGAAAAATCCATTGAGGTAGGCATCGCGGATAATCATTTCAGCTTCGCTGTCCCAATACACAGAGTTGGTTTCGGCGCTTCCTTCGATAAACCAGAGAGGAAGTCTTCTGGCATTTTTTGCAATCTGAAACACGTGGGTTCCTTCATGCTTGGCCACATGCTCAAACTTCTCTAGTTCTCCCTCAAAAGGAAACGTCACTCTTTTCCATGAAACAACTTCCGTAAGACCTCCCAAGCCTAAAGGAACAGGTCCGTCAATAATTGAAGTTTGCTCAAAGTCTCTTCGAGTGTGATAGAGCACAACTGGAATTTTTTTCGAAAACAGGTGCTGTACTCCAAAAATACGATCATTTCTCTCGTATTCTTCCTCAAAATACGTAATGGCCTTTCTCAAGGTCTCACTGGCTTCAGGATATGCCAAAAAGTCAAAGTGATCAGATTCATAACGACTCCAATCAAATTTTTGATATTGTGGTTTTTTCTTTCCCCAATACGGAGTTGAAAGAAAAATGGTGCGTTTTTCACGTCCAGAAATCGGAAATAAAAATCGAATAAAATCTGAGAATAAATCTCCTCCTAATGCATAGTGCTGCTCAAATATTGAAAGGTCCATTTTTCTCATGGAATGCTGCTGCTGCCCCATCCCTAGACGCTCTGCCTGAACAAGGTCTTGTACCTTCAGTTCATCTATGTTCGTATTTGCCAGAGCAAAAGAGCCCACACACAACAGAGTATAGACAAATACTCCGATCCTTAGAGTGATTTTTCTTGAGATACTTTCCATTGCCACCAAAATAGACTTACGCATATGACCATACCCCCAATCAGGGAAGATCTCGAAATTTGTTCTCCCATCCATACAAGTCCAACAATACTCCCGAGAACAGGTTGGAGAAACAAACTTAGGGAAACGACTTGAACTTCAACTTCTTTGATAACTTTATACCAGATTGTATACGCAAACACCGAACAGAAAATAGCCATAAAGCCGATACTCATCCAAGATCTAAAACTTGCACTGTTGTAATCAAAGGAAACAATCGTACCTATATTCCATACACCGTTGGCAAGAAATGCACTCACCATCATCAAACCCATCACATCCAGAGCGCTGTGCTCGCGTGTAAACACCTTTCCCGTAATCGAACACGTTGCCTCAGAAAGCAGCGATCCCATGAAAAGCAAATTGCCCAAAAGACGCAAATTCGACCAGTCTCCAATGGATGAAAACTCAACATCAGAAAGGAGAAAAAAGCCACCAATGGCAAGCAATGTGACAAATAAAAGTCGTTTTCGAAATCGCTCTCCTAAAATGGCCACAGCCAAAATCATAGTGACCAAAGGTTCAAACAAAACTAAAATCGAAGCATCTATACTCTGCGTATACTGTAAAGAGTGTACCTGTAGCCAAGGAGACACGATGAAATTCACCATACCTACAGCTGCGATTCCAAAAAACAATTTTATTGGGAAGCGAGGAAAACCTCGGTAGATCCATACTCCAAGAAAAAACATGCTCGCAAAGCCGTAGCGTAGAAACACAACCATCATCACCGGAAAACTTTCCAAGGCAATCTTTGCGGCAGCATAAGACATGGCCCAAACCAGTTGCGCAGCAATAAGCAGAAGCCAAAATTGATATTTCATAGAAGACTACAATTTCTACAAAAGACTATGCAGCATGAAGCTGTTTAACAATATCATCAACGCGCCACTCCACACGTATCTTACTTGGACTTCCCATTTTATCCACGATGACATGCTCATGATCTCGACCATACTCAAAAACATTCTTTGTTACTTTGACGTCTTGCTTGCAATATTCAATGACTTGATCCATTTTACCTTCTTTGACCCATCTCAGTGACTGCAAACCATCGGCGCTTTTTTGTTGGCCCAATGTGGCTTTGGCCAAACTATCTAGTTTGATTCTGTGGCCTAACCTCTCTTTTAGATCCACAAGCATGTCAAAACTGGGAAGGAGGTTAAAATCAAAAGCACTATAGCCTCTCAACACCTCATAGTCGAAACGGATATGATTGAAACCTACAACCAGATCAGCACATCGAAGAAGATCAATAAGGTCTTGAACCTCCGACTCCCGAAACACTTTGTACTCTTTGTCTTTGGTGTCAAAACATACACCACAGGCCATTCCCATACCCTTAATATTCGACCAGCCTCCCACTTCGTCCGCGCTGCGTAGGGTTTCAAGATCAAAATAGAGAATGCGAGGTTCAGAGTTTTTTTCTTGGGGCTGAGAAAACAAATCAAATTGGGATGACATACCTGCTTCCATACCAAAAAAGACTTAGAATGCCCAGGCCTTTGGATATTGTCTCAAAAAGACCCACAAAGCGATCCAAGGACTATTCGCTAGGTTCTTAGGTATAGGCCTTAAGCGGAAAATCATTGCCCTCAGTAATAATTTTCCCAGGATTAAATTGACAAAATGGGTCAAAAAAATTTTTTACCACCGCAAATTGATCCAACTGACTTGCCCACTGTTTTCGGACATAGGGAGCTCGAAGCATTCCGTCCCCGTGTTCACCTGAAATGCTCCCTCCATAGGAAAGCACAATCCGATAAAACTCTTCCATAAGTTTCTGAACGTGTTGAGATAACTGATTCTGACCTACATCAATCTGCGGATTGATATGCAAATGACCGTCACCAACATGACCAAACATGGGCCCCTCACAATCAAATGTCCTCAAAAGCTCCTCTACTTCTTTGATATATTCAGGCAGCTTTGCAAGAGGCAGACAGGCATCTTCGATACATCGAAGGGGATGACGCTCTTTTGCCAGCGCATGGATGATCTTCGAAGATTGCGAGCGAAAATTCCAAATCGACGAAATCATGTCTGCATTTCCCGTGGAGAAAACTTTTGAGGGCAAGTGCAATGACGAAAGTTCTTCTTCCCACTCCACCCAAAGTGATGCCTTTGCATGAGCCAAGCCCATCTCCTCTATCATCCTTTCGTCTTTACTTTTCAAAGCCTCTAAAATCCACAAGTCAATGAGCTCTATCGCTGAAGCCTTTGTACTTTTAAGCTCCTCCACTTTTTCAATAGCTTCTTCCACAGAAGAAAATGAAAACGCTGCAAAACTACGATGCTTTGGCAAAGGAGATAGTCTACATTGGATGCTCGAAATGAGACCCAAAGTCCCTTCACTTCCACAAATTACATCTGAAAGTTTTGCATCTTGTGAAAAAATATTTTGTATATAATAGCCACTAGAATTCTTTGCTACATCTGGAATTGACGATGTCGTCGCAAGATTTCGATCCATCAAAGCTTGAAGACCCGCCAAGGTTTTTTTTTCTTGATTGAGAGAGACCATTTTTTGGTCGTGCCCGATCCATTCGAGATCTAAAATATTGTCTCGCGTGTTTCCATAAAAAAGATGATGAGGACCCGATGCATTGGTAGAAACCATACC
This sequence comes from Bdellovibrionales bacterium, assembly GCA_020434365.1. Classification (GTDB taxonomy): domain Bacteria; phylum Bdellovibrionota_G; class JALEGL01; order JALEGL01; family JAGRMV01; genus JAGRAX01. The sequence continues at coordinate 6,616 of JAGRAX010000067.1, read as the reverse complement.
CCCAATCGAACAGCGCTTCTTGCTCCCAGGATCTGGAGCAAAAAAAAGACCTTGCAAGTGGAGCTTTCGGTTGAGCTCTTCTAGAATCACTCCCGGCTGAACCCAGGCAAAGTTTGTGGACAAATCCAGTAGCGAATTCATATGTGTGGAAAAATCTACAATCAGTCCCGATCCAATCGATTGCCCAGCAACTCCTGTTCCGCCACCTCGCGCCGTGATCGGAGTTTTGTATTCCTGTGACAAAGCCACAAGAGAAATTACATCTTGGGTATGCTTGGGAGAAACAACATATTGCGGCTCGATCGAAAAAATGGACTCATCTTGGCAATATGCTTGTAGTTGCTTTTGAGAAGAAAAAACCTCTCCTTCAATATGTGTACGAAGTTTTTTTTCTAGACCTGATACACTCATGAATGCTCATCAGGAACCAGAGGCTGTTTTGCATACTGATCTTTTTTGATGCTTTTAAGAAATTTTTCCTCCATCAAATCTTGGAGTTCAAAAATTTCCCAGGTCTCCAAGCCATCGACAGGAATTCGACCTCCGGCAATTTGATTGTGCCCTCCCCCTTTTCCTTTAGAACGAACCAAACGTTTCATAAGTTTTCCAGCATCTTTTTGCGCATTGGTCGTCCGAATGGAGAGATGCAAACCATTTTTGTACTGTCCCGTACACAGAGCCCAGGCTGCACCTTCCATACGCATCATCATGTCTGCAATCTCTGGAACAATGTCAGGTGCCTCAACTTCACCCAACCTTGTTACCACTGCATTGCCTGCAACTTTGGCATTTTGAATGCTCTCAACCAAAAAAGCAAAATAACTCTTGGGAACCTTTGCATGCACAATCTTGGATAGGAGCTTCTTATTCGCGATGGGGAAAAGCTTATGATAAACCTCGACATCGATTGAGTAGGCCTCCCTCCCAAGATCTTGAGTCTCTGACTTGATGCCATACAGAAGAGCCGTCGCTAAATTTTTGTCGATCGGCAAATCAAATTGAAACAAATACTCAGATAAAATCGAAGCCGTCGCTCCATAATCTAAACGAATATCTACAAAGGGAACTTCTTGCGTCGCCTTGATCATACTGTGGTGATCAATCACGAGATCGGGCATCAATTCATCCGGCAAATCATTGTTTCCTGTAGTGGGTTGCGTATCTACCATTGCAATCCGATCAAATGACTTGATTGAAATCTCATCAATGGGTCTAAGCTCCAATTTGAGATATTTTACCATATTGGCATTTTCTGCCCGACCTAAAATACCACCATACGCAATCGTTGTTTTGGCTTTGCCAAGTACCGATGCAATCTCACGAAGTGCAGCAGCACTTGCAATGGTATCTGGATCAGGGTGATTGTGTGCAACAATCAGAAGGGATCCTCCTTGTGGAAAATCTTCAAAAAATCTTTCCAATACAGAGAGTGGTTGTGTGTGAGTCATGACGTGTTCTTACACGTCATACTTGGTTTTCCTCAGAAAGCCAAGTAGGCAAATAAGAAATGAGACAACAAGACCGGGAATCATTGGCTCGATTCCCAAGGGATACTGAGCATAGCCTTCGAGGGTATGGAACTGACCCCAAAAAAACCAACAGGTGGATACAAAGACAGATGCCCCACTCACAGCAATCATTCGAGAAGGCGAAATCCAGTCTTTTTGAAATAGTGCACAAAGCAAGGGCAACAACAAACCTGGAACCGTGAGCGAAGCCAAGGTGTACCATAGTCCGACAACCGAAGGCATTTCAACGGCCATCCAAATTCCTAAGAACAGAGATACGAACAAAGAGATCTGAATGCTCCTCTGAATCTGAGGCTCTGAACGCAGCTTTTTCAATCGACTGTAAAAATCTTTTCCCAAGGAAATGGCTGACACAAAAGAAACACTACTGAGAGTCGTAATAATGGTTGCAAACATCCCTACAAAAAATAAGCCTTTGTATCCAGAACCCAACATCAAATGGCCCAATTCAGGAAACGCAAACAAAGCATTGTCTAGATTGGGAAGCATGTGCCTTGCGTACAAACCCGCAGTCAAGGTACACATATCAAAGCAAAACCAAAGCACCACTGAAATCAAAATCCCTTTCTTTGCTACCGCAGCATTCTTTGCGGCCAAGCACCTGTGATAAAAAGAAGGATCCACGAAAGTCCAAAGCGCCACCAACACCCAAACCAAAACAAACTGAAAGGATTGCCCTCCATTCCAGGTCAAGTGATTTTCCGGAAGCGCATTCAGGACCAAAGCAAAGTCGGGGCCTTGGGTGAGCAGAAAAACTGCAAAACAAAAAAAACTTAGAAACATAAAAACACCCAAATAAATATCTGTTGCGACGTCGGCTGCAAAACCTCTCCAGAAAAGATAGGCACACGAAATAATTACCGTAAAAAAAATAGATAGAAATAGTCCAACTCCAAAAACACTTTGAATCAAAACCCCCATCATCAATAGATAAGGCGCAGGAGACGACAGAATGAAGGTCAATAGAGAAGACCATACCGCCATCGGTCTTCCGAAAGACTGTTCCAAGAGGTCTGGCAAAGACAATACTTGAGTCTTACGAATTTTTTCAGACATAAAAAAGGCAAATAGTACGGAAAAGACATAGTAAGGAATGCCTTGAATCACCCAAGCGGAGATCCCATAGTGATATACAAACTCCCCAACACCCAAGATTCCACCATACCATGTTGAAAATAAACTTAAGGTAAAGGCTGGAAGACTTAAGCCTCTGCCTGCCAGAACATATCCTAGTAAATCTTTTCTTTGAGTTTTCCCAATAAATCCAAGCAATATTGATAGAAATAGAAATACGATGATGATCGTCAGGTCTAACACACTGAACATCTACATCTCCTTGACCATCACTCTGTCATGCAAAAAAAACACAAGCGCTACTCCCTCTAAAATGTCAACCCGTGACTCTGAGTGCGTTACGACATTGCTCATGCCAACATATCCAGGTTCTAAAACTTCTTGGTCCAGGAGATACTGAAAGCCTTGAAGAGAGACTTTGCATGTCATCATGGGAATCAAACTCATCGTTGTATTGATAGGACATTCAAAAGCCCATGTCTTTGTTGTCAGCAAGTAGGCAGAAGAGTCTTCAAAAAGGAATTCAATGCGCATATCTTTGAGAAACTGCATCGCCATAAAAAAATGACTTAAGGAATAGTCTTTTCTTTTTCCTACTGCGCCTACAATTCGCACCTGCTCAATGCCTCTCGAAGAGATCATTCTCATGCACTTTTCAAAATCAGTCGCATCCTGCTCCGGTCTATGAATATATTCAGCTTGAGAAAATGCATTCCTACAGTCTTCGTGAATGGAGTCAAAATCTCCAACAATCAAATCAGGAAATATTTCTAGCTCATGGAGTCTATTGGCTGCCCCATCGGCGGCCACAATCACTTCCGCACTCTTGCAGATTTCCTCCATATTCTTAAAACAGGGGATGTTCCCATCCAAAAAAAGTAAAGCCGTCACAATGTAGGTGCAGAAATAAACCCTTGATTCAAAAAGTAAATGAATATCTGCGCTGCTCTTGTACATGGTACGGAGATTATTTGGAATCTAAGGCAAAGCCGTGTACAAAAACGCCTATGAATCAGGACCTTGAGAGAGAAGTGTTAGATGTGGATATTTTGTTGGTGGGCGGAGGGCCTTCGAACTTATCGTGCGCCATTGCTCTTTCTCAAATGATTGAGATATACAATCAAACCGCGTCTACTCCGCTCGAAGTCCCCATGATCGCCGTGATTGAAAAAGCCTCTGAAATAGGCGCGCATCAAATTTCCGGTGCAGTTCTAGATCCTGGTCCCCTTTCAGAGCTTATTCCTGACTATGCAAACAAGCAATGTCCCTTAGAGTCAAAAGTCACGAAAGAGTCTGTCTACTATTTGCGACCCAAAACAGCACACAAATTTCCCATTGTGCCACCTCAAATGAAAAACCATGGCAACTATGTGGTTTCACTCTCCAAATTTACGAAATGGCTGGGCGAGCAGGCTCAGGATGCGGGCGTAGAAATTTTTACAGGCTTTCCTGGAACCGAAGTTCTTTATGAAGGAGACAGAGTCGTAGGTGTACGCACAGGAGATAAGGGAATAGACGCACAAGGAAATCCAAAAGCTAATTTTGAACCAGGGGTTGATATCAAAGCCAAATGCAGCGTTTTTGGGGAAGGCGTTCGAGGTTATCTTACCAAGCAGATTGTCCCAAAACTAGGCCTTGCGAATCGGCATCCAGAAATTTTTGAAACTGCCGTCAAAGAAGTTTGGAAATGTAAAAAAGGTAGTGTGACGCCTGGAAGCGTCATTCATACCATGGGCTACCCTCTGTCTTCAGATACTGTTGGAGGGAGTTTTATTTATGGAATGCAAGATGATCACCTTGTTGTAGGTATGGTCGTGTCTTTAGATTATAGCGACCCCAGTATGGAACCCTTTCATGAGCTTCAAAAACTCAAAAACCACCCCATGATCTCGAAAATGTTAGAGGGTGGAGAAGCCGTAGCCTATGGAGCCAAAGCCATTTCCGCCGGGGGCTACTATTCCATGCCTCAGTTGTATTTTGATGGAGGGGTCATTACCGGAGAATCAGGTCAACTTTTGGACATCGCCAAACTCAAAGGGATTCATATAGGTATGAGATCAGGTATATTGGCTGCTCAGAGTATTTTTGAAAACCTTAGAGATCAAAAAGATTTTACCTGTGATAACCTCAAGGCCTACCAAGAACGATTTCTTTCAAGCCCCGAAGGTCGGGGCCTCTACACCAGCCGAAACTTTCACCAGGCCCTCGCCAAAGGCATGCCCAAAGCCATGTTTCATATTGGTCTGCAAACGATCACAGGAGGTCGAGGGCTTCAAGACCCCATGCCCGTAGACAAGAAAGATAGAGAACACTATCACCGTAGCAAAGAAAGCGCCGAACAAATGGAATCTCAAAAAGACAAGGGAGCCATGGATGTGGATAAGTTGCATGCGGTTTTCTTGTCTGGAACCCTCCATGATGAAGATCAGGTCTCTCACCTAAAAATTCATGACTTTCAAACCTGCTACACAAGCTGTCATGAAAAATATCAATATCCATGCAATCGATTTTGCCCAGCCAAAGTGTACGAAATGCAGAAAGAGGAAGAGAACCTAAAACTCCAAGTGAACTTTTCTAATTGTGTGCACTGTCAGACCTGCGATATCAAATGTCCAGAAGATAACATTCTATGGACCCCTCCCGAAGGTGGAGGCGGACCACAATATAAAGTAGTGTAGAAGCTCTGATAGAGACCTTCAAAGCAAAAATATTCTAAATTGAGGCAGAGTACGGCGAAAAATCCTTGTGAAAAAAAAGTTTAGCGCTATATTGTGTCCCGCTTATGACAATGGAATTGACGAAACAAGACTTGTACCGACCTGGAATGGAAGGCATCCCTGCATGCTATTCTAGTATCGGATTTATTGATGGCAAACAGGGGATTTTGCAATATCGAGGCTTTTCGATTGAGGAGCTGTGTCAAAACTCTACATTTGAAGAGGTTGCATATATCTTAATTTATGGGGAACTTCCGAGCAGCGACCAACTTGCTGATTTTTCTGCCGAACTTGTCAAAGCAAGAGAGATTCCAGAACCTCTGACAAGAATCATCACCCAATTGCCCAAAGAAGGTCATCCCATGACTGTATTGCAGTCCATGACAGCCGCATTGGCTCTATACTCTGAAGGTACGAGCTTTTCAGACTCAAAAGAGCAGGCACAAGCAATGATCGATATCATTGCAAAAGTCCCAAGTATGATTGCCCTTTTTGATCGCTATCGCAAGGGCTTGGACGAAGTCAAACCGGATTCCAACTTGGGGCATGCGGAGAATTTTTTATATATGCTTTCAGGAGACAGACCCTCTCCCACCGCAACAAGGATCATGGACGTCTGCTTTATTTTGCATGCAGAGCACACGCTCAATGCTTCGACCTTTAGCGCGAGAGTCACAACTTCTACTCAAAACGATCCATTTACAGCCATTTCTGCAGCTGTTGGTACCTTATATGGTCCTCTACATGGGGGCGCAAACGAAAAAGTTCTCCACATGCTTGAAAGCATTGGAAGCAAAGAAAAAGTCCGTGGATTTGTAGAAAACAAAATTGAATCCAAAGAGAAGATCATGGGCATTGGACATCGCGTGTACAAAACCAAAGATCCACGAGCCAGCATCTTACAAAATCTTGCAGAAAAACTCTTCGACGAAGTTGACAGCAGTCAACTGCTGGATACGGCTCATGAGCTAGAAAAGATTGCGCTGGAGAAATTTTCGGCCAAGGGGCTCTATCCCAATGTCGATTTCTATTCAGGAATTGTCTACAACGCTTTGGGAATTTCGACAGATATCTTCACACCTATTTTTGCCGCTGCACGCACAGCTGGATGGGTTGCGCACTGGAAAGAACAAACCGACAACAATAGGCTCTATCGGCCTACCCAAATCTACGAGGGAAGTCCTGCCCGAAGTTACGTATCTATAGACAAGCGCTAACACGTGCTTGCAGTTCTACTCTGTAGCTCTATAGAAATCTTTCAGATTTGCATCAAGGCGAGGTCCTTAGGACCTCATG
>JAGRAX010000066.1 GCA_020434365.1 Bdellovibrionales bacterium | reverse complement strand
AGCAGCTCTCTACAACATTGATCTTTCATCAACGGGGTCCATTCAAAGACCAGAAAGACTTTTTCTATTAGGTGTTGGAAGCTTGCTTGGTGCAATGTTGCAAATTTCGCTCTGGCCATTTTATGGTAAGATGAACAAGCCACCTGCACATATATTGATTGGAGTGATTGTGCTATTGGCATTGACAAGTGCTTGGTCTGCGGTGCAGAGAATTTTGGCCTCACTCCGAGCTCTGGAAAAGCTATAAAGAAAGACAAGATATGACATTGACAAAAAATCTGATGAATCTTTTACTTTGTGCAATTGTGACGTTGAGCCTGCATGCCTGCGCCTCAAAAAAAACTGCTGCGGTCAAAGAAAAAAATGACGTGGTCATTTCGGCCTTTTCTTCCAATGCGCAAAATAAAAAAATTGCTCAAGAAAACAAAGAGAAGAACGAAAAAGAAAATCAAAAATTGGAACAGAAGACTTTAGATCAAAGCGTGTTGCAAAAAGATTCTCCGACCTATGTGATTCAAAAATACACCACAGAATTACAAACCATTCATCAAGAAAACCAAGGCAAGATCTCAGCCAATGATGAAAAAAACATAGCAAAGAAAGTAAGACAGTTTTTTGATTTTCAAGCTTTGGCCCAGTACAGCCTTGGAGATCATTGGAATAAAATCAGTGAAAAAGACCGAGAAGAATTTTCTCAGCTTTTCATTCAACTTGTAGAGAGTTCATATCTACAGAGATCTAAAAACTTGGTTTCGGACTATAAGTTGGAATACAAAGATGAAAAAATCAAAGGCAACGAAGCTGACGTTGCCATTAGCGTTGCAAGAAACGATGCCGACATTGAAATCATATACAAACTTCACAAACGATCTAGAGATTGGATGATTTACAATATTGTTTTGGACAATGTGGATTTGATCAAGAACTACCAAAATCAATTTAGTCGAGTGATTTCAAGCAAAGGCTTTGATGAATTGCTTTCTGTCATGAAGAAAAAACTCAAAGGCGATGGCATTGAGGTAGATGTTTCTTTGTGAAAGTACATTTATGCAAGTGTAGATTTTGCAAAGTCTGGAAAAAAAATTTTTTCGCGAGTTTGCTCTACTAAGTACCCTTGCTCATCACAGCCAATAATGTTGAGCTCATTGTTCAATAAAAATGAAAGCTCTTCAAAGTTGAGAGAGCCAATCGAAACATATTTTTGATCTACCATCATGACTTTTGCATGTGTCATTTCAGGATAGTAATAGACTTGAATGTCATGCTTTTTAAGCGTGGGTATCCATTTTTTAAATCTTCGGTCTACAGAGCTATGATTGCTTTGAATAGGCGCAATGATGCGAATGTCTTTGACTCCTCTTTTTTTGGCCTCGCAAAGTTTTTGTAAAATCTTTGCATACGCGATGTAGCCGTTTTCGATCCAAATTGAATCTGTGGCATGATCAATGAGATCAAAAACCATTTGCGTCAGTCCAAATTTTTTTTCTTTGGGCCTGGTATAAAAAAGACTGGCCTCACATAGTTTGGAACCAGAAAAAGATGGATTTGCTGAGAAGGATAGATCTGAAAGCCCTGGACGCTTTTCAAGATGAAAAAGCTCATTGAAATGTTTGGCGGCATCCTTTGCCAAAGGTCCTTGAACCTTAGCGCAGACTTCATGCCAACGCATATTGTGTTCTGTAGGGTTAAATCCTCCGATGCAGCATTGAGATTGATCAATAATGAGAGACTTCGAATGATTGCGGTGCCAGAGATACTTCCAGGAATATTTTAAAACATCGATGCCATGGTTTTCTAAAGAATCTACCAAGTCCCAAGTGTCCTTTCTTTCTTTTGCAATCTCCTTGCTCTGAAAGGGAAGAAAAGTCCATTTGCCGTTGGTCTGAAGTTTCATTTCCAGCCAATCCATAATGACATGAACATCGATATTTTTTTTTGCCGACTCCGTTAGAGCCTTTGCAAAAGGCAGGCCTCCTGGATCCGACTCAATTCCAAAAAACTGATAGGCAACTTGGTGTTTTGCACTTTCGATCATAGAAAGCATCGAAGGAATAAACTGCGATGCATCGACCAAAATCTCGATATCATTGCCTACAGAATATAAGCCTCCAAGTTCACTGCTTTTTTGTTGCAACCAAGTTTTTCGGGCTTCCGACATGATCGAGTCTTCCTATGAGACTTTTGTTCAAAAGGCAATATTCGTACTATAGGATATGAAAAATAGAATTTACTAAAATTAGAAGTGTATCAATATATTTTATGTATTGACAAGCTCAATGCGTGAGATACACCTCAAGTCTATGAGATCTAGGGGAGTGTGTTGGAGTATATTTTTTCTTTTGCTTTTTTCTTGGAGCGTTAGGGGTGACGCGCAGGAGCAAGATAACGTTAATATATACTTTGGTCGTTTTGCATTCGAAAATTTGAAACCATTGGACATAAAGTGTCCGCAAAAAATTCATTTGGTTCTCAATGTGGATACTTCTGACAGCGTCAAACATATGACACCTTGGGTTCAGCGCATGATCAGAGTATTTGGAAAGGTCGTGCCCGCCCAAGATTTTTTGATTTCTGTGGTTCAATTTGCAAGTCAGTCTCGACGTTTGGCTCTTAGAAAAAAGCCTAAAGATATTGAAAATCTGAAATTGGAGAACCTTACTGTTGATTCTACCCAAATTCATCTGGCATTGCATGAGGTGGACCAGATATTTACTGAGACGGCAGATGCCGATGGAATTTTGCCGGATTCAAAAAACGATCGTTATTCGCGTATTCTTCTTTCAGTTACGGATGCCAATGCAAATTTGCAAACCTTAATTGATCCGGGAAAAGCGACCTCCGAATATTATGATGATGAGCTTGTTGAGCGATTGAGAATCAGTATCGAAGACATGCGCGTTGGGTCTTTTACATATAGCTTGCCAAAAAATTTAGATGAACAAGCCTATTACATCGGAGAACAGATGAAAGAAATGACATACGTACATGAGTTTGTTCCCTATGTTTTAAAAATTGGAAACACTTATAAAGAAAGAGTTCTTTATCATTTGGCCATGCAAGATCCCTTGCAAATTTCCGAGGCAGATTTCGAAGGCACCCTACTATCAATTGTCAGCGGAATTTGCGGATAAGGATCTAAAAAAAGATTTTAATACAGTTCAACAACTTTTTTGTCTTGGACCATCAGGGGCGTGATGTTTCGGATGGCTTCTCGATTTTGACCAAATCCTGTTAGACCTGTCACACCTGTAAAGCCTCGCAGCTGATACAAACGAGAAATCATAGAGCTTCGACTTCGAGGGCCATTTTTTTCTATGATCCACATCAGCGCTTTGACGGCGTCGTAGGCCTGCGCTGCATGAATGCTGGGCTTGTATTGATAGGTTTTCGTAAAGCGTTCTACAAAGCTTTCAACCTCTGGACTTTTCTTTTGCGGATAAAAACTATCCATAAAAATCACGCCTTCTAAATCAGTACCTGTGGTGCCTTCCAAGAAGCCGTCGGTATTCCAAAGATTTGTACCTAGGACTTGGACTCCACGCACGTCGTAGTATTTCAGAGCAGGTAAAATCTGCCGAGCTTTGTCAAAACTGTCAGGCACAAAAATGGCCTCGAAGTCTGTGATGGGAGGTAGTTCATCATAGGGGTAACAGGGAAGCTGCGTTTCCCCCTGGGCTTTGAGCTCCCTATAGGCTTTTTCTTGGGCATTGGAACAAATTTCTGAAGATCTTAAAGATCTGGGTTCTAGAGCCACAAGACTGCGAATCGGCTGAGCAAAGTTTGTAGAGCTTCGATCATAACTTTCGCTGCCTCGAATTTCGCCCCCATAATTCTCAAACTCTTTCCAAAAAAGCTCTTTGAATTCTCTTCCGTATTTATTTTCTGGATATAATATGGCAGCTCTCTTGATGCCAAGAATCTGAGTACTGAGCTGAGCCAAAGAAATTGCTTGCTCCTTTTTGGTGAGACCATTTCTAAAAATACTTTGTCCGGTGCTGGTGAGTTCTTCTGATGAGCTCAATGAAATCAAAGGAATGCGGTAATCTTGCGCCATTTGACCGAGTGCCTCTGTGGCTTTGGACGTCAAGGGGCCGACGGCGGCAATGACTTTGTGTGAAAGAATAAGTTTTTTCAGAGCCTCTCGAACTTGATCCGGTTCTCCATTTTGAATGTCCTGGATGTACAGGCGCACAGCATGTTGAGAGCGAGCATCGGCAAAAGCTTCAATCGCCATCGAAGCGCCTGCAAGGGCTTGCGTTGCCACATGTTTGAGATCCCCGGACAGGGGCAGCAAAATGCCAATGGCCAATGGATCGACTCCGGCATCTTCGTTGAATGCACTTAGTAGATCTTTGACTTCGTTGATGTAGGCATGATGAGGAAAGTTCTCCATATAGAATTGCCCCCATTTTTGGGCCTTGACTTGCTGACCTTGTCGAACAGCCAGTCGAAACCTTTGCGCGGCGAGGTAGCCCGCTGGGAATTGATTTCCAACATCTTTAAGGAGTTTTTCTAGAGAGTTTTCTGATTGGCTTTGAGAGATGATTTCAATGATGGTTTCTTGGAGGTTTTCGGGCTTATATCTCGAGTGTGATTGTAACAATGCAACTTGATAACGTAAAATGAGGTAATCATCTTGAGTCTGAGCCAAGGTCATTTGTGCCCGTTCGATTAGGAATTTTTGGTCTTTGGGAGTGAGTTTATCGATATCAATTTTACTGTAATATCTAAGGGCGTCTTCGTAGCGTGAGGCCTCAAAATATAAATGCCCAAGCTCTCTCAATGCGGGGTCATACACATCGCTCTGAGGGTAGTCTCGGATCAGCTTTTGAAATTGCTCGGCAGCACTACGTTTTCGATTTTGTGTCGAATAGATTTGACCCATGCGTAACAGAGCATTGTCCGCTGAGTTTGAACTGGGGTAACGGGTGACAACTTGTGAAAAATCTCCCAAGGCGAGATCGTTTTGTTTGTTTCTAAGTTTTTCCAAGCCCTGCTTGTATAGAAGTAGGGCATTTTCTTGTTCTTGAGGAGTGATGGGAACCGAAGAGAGATTGGGTTTGACACAGGCCTGCCCTATACATCCGAGAAGCAATACAAGGGGTAGGATGGATTTATTTTGCATCGTAGAGTCTTTCAGCGAGTTTATGTGTGAGGTCGTTGAGCTCCCCCAAAGATTTTCGAAGCTTGGCAATTTCCGTACTCTCCAACACTTCCTTGGCCCGTTGGATGGCGCCTTGAAGTTTTTCAGCATCTTCCTCATTAAGTTTGTTTCCCAGCGCTTTTTTTGATCTTTCGGCTGCGTAGATCAAGCCCTCAAGCTCATTTTTTGCCTCAACGAGATATTTTCGACTGGCATCTTCTTCCTGGTAGCTCTGCGCCTCGGTGATGATTCTTTCAATTTCTTGTTCTGATAGCCCGCTTGAGGAATTGATTTGCACCTGCTGACTGGTTCCTGTGCCCAAATCTTTGGCAGAGACCGATACCACCCCATCGGAGTCGATTTCAAATGTGACTTCAATTTGTGGAACTCCTCTGGGAGCAGGAGGCAGTCCGGTCAACTCAAAGATGGCCAAAGAACGATTGTCCGCGGCAAAATCTCTCTCTCCTTGGAGTACATGGACGCGAACCATGTCTTGGTTGTCCAAGGTTGTAGAGAACACCTCGCTCTTTCGTGTGGGAATGGTGGTGTTTTTTTCAATCAGCTTGGTAAAAGCTCCACCTTGAGTTTCGATGCCCAAAGAAAGGGGCGTAACATCCAAAAGCAAAACGTCTTCAACTTCTCCTTTGAGAACGCCGCCTTGAATGGCTGCGCCCACGGCAACGACTTCGTCTGGGTTGATGCCTTTTGCGGGGTCTTTCCCGAAAAGTTCTTTGGCTTTTTCCACAACACAAGGCATTCGTGTCATGCCTCCTACCAAGATCAGTTGGTCAATATCTCCAGCAGAAATCCCTGCGTCTTTCAATGCGGTATAGGCAGGGTCTGCCAATCTTTCGATGAGGGGCTCAACCAAAATTTCCAGTTGAGCACGCGTGAGCTTTCTTTCAAGGTGCAGGGGGCCTTCTTTTCCGGACGTAATGAAAGGTAAGTTGATGTCGGTTTCCAGCAGAGAGGAAAGCTCATGCTTGGCTTTTTCGGCTCCCTCTCGAAGTCTTTGAAGAGCCATCCGATCTTCCGACAGATCGATGCCTGTATCTTGTTTGAAACTATCGACGAGCCACTGTGTGATTTCCAGGTCAAAATCTTCTCCCCCCAAAAAGGTATCCCCACAGGTGGCCATGACGTTGTAGACATCTCCGCTGATTTCTAGGATGGACACATCATAGGTTCCGCCTCCCAAATCAAACACTGCAATTTTTCCAGACTCTTTCGATTGCACACCATAAGCCAGAGCTGCGGCAGTGGGCTCATTGATGATACGTTCGATTTCTAGACCCGCAATTTTTCCGGCATCTTTGGTGGCTTGACGTTGACTATCGTCGAAATAAGCGGGAACGGTGACCACAGCTCTTGTGACTTCTTCTCCTAAATATTCTTCCGCGATTTCCTTCATCATTTGCAAGACAATGCCCGAAATTTCCGGAGGACTGATTTTTTTGTCCTTGTGTTTGACCCATACATCATTGTTGTCAGCTTCGATCAGTTCAAAAGAGTAGAGTTCCTTTGATCGCTCTACTTCTTTGGAAGCATATTTTCGACCGATGAGTCTCTTGATTGCATAAAAACTGTTCTCGGGGTTGGTGATCATTTGCCTTTTGGCGACTTGACCGACGAGTCTTTCATCTTTGGCGTTGAAGGCCACGATGGACGGAGTTGTGCGAGAACCTTCGGCGTTAGGAATGACAACAGGCTCTCCTTGCTCAAGAACAGCAACACAAGAGTTCATGGTTCCTAGATCAATCCCAACAATTTTTCCCATTCGATGTATGTACTCCTAAAACCTTTTCAAGCTCATTTGATGCACCAGCACCACGCTCCTAGACCAACAACAATGCTTACAATTATATCTCAGAGATCCCTATGGTTTGTTGATCCAAGACTTCTTCTTCCTCTTCTACTTGCGCCATAGGCTCTTCTTTGGCCTTTGCAACGGATACCAATGCTGGGCGCAAAAGCCGATCATGGATGTAATAGGCTTTTTTATGCTCCTCCACGATTTGATTGGGCTCAGCTTCGTCGCTTTCCACATAGGCCATGGCCTCGTGTACGTTGGGGTCAAATGTTTTTCCCAAGGACGACTGGGCTTTAATGTTGAATTTTTCTAGACTTTGTGAAAACTGCTGAAAAATCATTTTTACACCCTGTAAAATTGTGCTGTTTTCTTGGTTTCCGTCGCTTGCCAAGGCCCGTTCGAAATTGTCCATCACCTCAAGAAGCTCTCGGGCAAAGTTTTCATGTCCATATCGCAGCAACTCAAGTTTCTCTTTTTGAGCCCTCTTTCGAAAATTATCATAGTCGGCAGAAACGCGGAGGAGTCTTTCGTAGTATTCTTTTTCTTTGGATTCTCCTTGGCCTTCTTCAGAAGGTTCCGTGGCATTGTTCTCTTCACTGGCAGGGTCCCGAAGCTCTTGGACTGCATCTGCAGCTTCCTGCATAAGTTTTTCTAAGTTTTCTTGATCACCTGACATTACAAATACTCCCCAAACTACAAATTAAGGGTTAACGACTGACTTCTCCCATAGCAATGGGTAAGAACCACGGCCCAAACTACTATGATCTTGGGCATCAGGCAAGTTCAACCTACGCAGCTTCGCAAGAGGGCGTAAAAATCCTGTGAAGAACTTCATTGAGAATCGGGATATGCTGCGTTCGCAATGTAAGATTTCCTTGTTTGTAGACCAAGTGGCTTTGACAAAGCGTCTCAATGTTATCAAGAAAGGACTTGGGCGCAGGACCGAATTTTTTTTCGTAATATTTGATATCAATACCCTCCTCAAGTCTAAGACCCGTGAGCAGAAGATCTTCCCAAAGGGTTTTTGGGGAAAGATCTTCACAAATATAATCTGGTTTCGAGTGTGTCATACTTTGTACATACGAGACGAGGTTTTTAGGATTTTGAAAACGACGAATACGTCCATTGTTAAGCTGAAAAGAATGAGCAGATACGCCAATCCCCCAGTAGGGATGGCCCTTCCAGTACCCCAGATTGTGAGTCGACTCGAAACCTTTCCGTGCCGCGTTTGAAATCTCATAAGGGCGATAGCCCGAAAGAATCAATTGCTCTCTGCCTCGTAGGATCATGTCTGCAACGACATCATCGATGGGGAGTTTCATACGTCCTTCCTCTACCAGTTTGTCAAAATGAGTATTTTCCTCGATGGTAAGTTGGTAGCATGAAATATGCTCTGGACTGCAGGAGATGGCTCGATCGAGAGTCGTTTTCCAATCTTGTAAGCTTTGGTCTTCCAAGGCAAAAAGCAGATCCATGCTGATATTTTCGAAACCCGCTTTTCTTAAGATTCGCATGCTTTCGTACACGTCTTTGCTTTTGTGACTGCGCCCCAGTTTTTTAAGCTGCTTGTCATCAATGCTTTGCACGCCCAAACTGATGCGATTGATTCCCAGACGTTTCCAGCTTTGGGCCCGGTCCACATGCACGTCTTCTGGATTGCTCTCCAAAGTGATTTCAAAAAAGTCAGAAAAAGGAAAATACTTTTGGAGCCTTCGCAGGACTGTATCTAAATGAAATGGACTGATCAGGCTGGGGGTTCCACCTCCGAAATAGATCGATGTGATTTCATTTTCTTTTTTCCATCCGTACTCTTGATACAAATGAATTTCTTGGATGAGCGCCTGCGTGTATTGATCGATGAGGCTCTGATCGAATTTGGTTTGAACATAAAAGTCACAAAACGGACACAAGCGATGACAAAAAGGAAAATGTACATAAACACCTAGCATGGTGCATACCCCCTTACTCAAACATTAAAGGATTAAATAATGTTGAACTACTTCCAGCGCTTTTGCATTTCTTCTTCGAAATGCTTCCGATACATGACATCCCATTCTCGAGTTCCTTCTAGAATAGACCTTGAATAGGATGAAATCTTTTTGCGAACGCTTTCGTCAACCTTCATATCCAACATGCAATAGTCCTTGATGATTTCTTTGGTTTTTCGCAGGATTAATGCCGGATCGGAAACGCTCATCAAATGATCTTTGACAGCTTGTTCGCATAAGAGATGAGAAAGATGAGAAATTTTGTCTTCAGATAGTCTCATCAAATCACCAAATTTCTTTCTTTGATGAGTTGGCTTTTGATCATCTGAAACATTTTGTGTCGGTCAATACTCCCACTGTCAATTTGACTTTTGTAGGCTTCCAACATCTTCTCGACTTCCTCATTGAGTCGGTCTTCAACCTGTAAATCAGAGCTAAAAGTGCTTTGTAGAGCGCTTTGGAGTGCAGGCACTGAAACCAAAGGCTTCATCAGCTTTTCTTCCTGCCATACTCGCAAGATGCGAGCCACGACACGGTGAATTTCTTCTTCTCTGAGTCTCATGGTTATAAGGGCCTCATCCTACGGAAGTTGTATCCTCTTGACAATGCTTTTTGCTTGTCTGGCTACAAAATCTGCGGGGTTTTAAGAGCGCCCACAGCGATTTCCCCGCAATAACTGTCAGATGAAGCTCCGGTGGCAACGCTTACATTGTTAGGCCTTCCTCGCAAAAGCTCGAGCGCGAGAATGCCAAAAGACAAAGCCTCGACTTGGTCTACAGGAATCCCAAAATCTTGGCTGTCCATGATTTCCTGATCCGGAAAAAGGGTCTCCAGAATATGCCTAAAATAGCAATTTTTGGCACCTCCTCCACAGAGAACGATGCTAGAGGGCTTTGGATGGTTTGGAAAAATAAATTTTTGATAGGCTCTGACCAAAGCGTGCGCAGTTGTATGCGCCATGGTAGAGGCAGCATCTTCCAAGGAGAGTGCCAAAATGTCCTTTTTAAACTGTGAGAGATAGGCCTCTCCAAAATCCTCCCAGCCCGTAGATTTGGGAGGCTTTTGAGAAAAGTAGGGATGCATCAGCAGTTGATTGACCAGCTGCATATCGGGCTTTCCTTTTTGTGCCAAGGCGCCATCTTTGTCATAGGTTTTTTGGCTTTCGGTGTGCCAACGCAGGACCATATCCATCCACATGTTTGCAGGTCCCGTATCAAAAGCAATGGGGATCTCTCCTTTGTTGATGAGCGTGAGGTTGCCCACGCCTCCAAGGTTTTGGATGGCAATGCAAGCTTGTTTTTGCCCAAAAAGCAATCTATGAGCGGCAGGCACAAAAGGGGCTCCCTGCCCTCCCAAACAAAGATCTCTCTGTC
>JAGRAX010000065.1 GCA_020434365.1 Bdellovibrionales bacterium | reverse complement strand
CGGGGAGCGTCTAGGGTTCATTATTGTGAAAGAGACCCTAGAAATATTAGCCTGATTCGAAAAAATGCAGAAAAGTTAGGCGTAAGCGCCAACATTGAACTAACTCGTGGCAGTGCCCCACAAGTTTTTGATCGAATTTCTAAGCAATTTGACTTGATTTTCATGGACCCGCCTTTTCCCGATGACAACATGGAGGCATTGTTGAAAAGCGTATTTGACCGCAAACTTCTTTCCAAAAATGGATTGATTACGATACAACGTTTCCGTGGTTCTAAAGATATAGAAGCTGGGCCATTTGAATTGCTGCGTAAACATCGTGTAGGAGATTCGATGTTGTGGTTTTTCGAATATCCATTGGCCTTGAAAGAAGAAAGAAGCGTGACAACATGAGAAATCGTGTGGCTGTATACCCAGGTTTTTTTGACCCTTTTACGATGGGTCATTTAAATATTGTAGAACGTATTGCATGTGTATTTGATGAGGTTGTGATTTCTGTGGCCAGCGCCTCTCCCAAAAATGCACTTTTCTCATTAGATGATAGAGTCAAGATGATCAAAGAGGCTGTATCTGGACATAATGGAATATACGTGGAAACTTTTGACGGCCTGCTCATGGAGTACGTAAAGCAAAATAATTATCCTGTGATTGTAAGGGGACTACGTACAGTATCTGACTATGAATACGAGTTTCAAATGGCACAGGCCAATCGAACCTTGGATCCGCAGGTAGAAACATTTTTTATGGTTACTGCTCCACAATATTCCTACTTGAGTTCAACCTTGATCAAAGAAATTGCTCGTTTGGGAGGAAACATCTCCTCTATGGTACCTCAAGCCGTATTGAAAAAAATGGAAAAGGTAAAACAGTCATGAAAAAGAATCCACAACTTAAAACATTGGTACCTTCTGCGACCTTGGCATTGAATCAAAAAGCCAAGATGATGCAATCTCAAGGTATGAAAGTCTATAATTTTACTGCAGGTGAACCTGATTTTCCGACTCCAAAAAGAATCTGCGACGCGGCCAAAGATGCTATGGATAAAGGATACACAAAGTATACACCTGCAGCAGGAATTTCTCAGCTTCGTCAAGCTATTGCGAACAAATATACTCGAGAGTGCAAAAGAGATCATCAAGCCTCTCATGTGATGGTCAGTAACGGAGGAAAACAGGTTCTTTTTAATTTGTTTTTTTCGTTTTTAGCTCCGGAAGATGAAGTGATTTTGTTTGCTCCGTATTGGGTGTCTTACAAAAGCTTGGTAGAAATGTGTGGTGGCAAGGCGATAGTAATTGATACGCAGCCAGAGCATTATTTTGTTCCTTCTATCGACCAAATAAAATCAAAGATCTCTGATCGCACCCGGTTTATTGTTGTGAATAGCCCATGCAACCCTACAGGGTCGGTGTATCCAAAATCTTTTTTGGATGATCTTTCGATGCTTTTAAAAGATCATCCGAATCTCATTTGTGTATCTGATGATATGTATGAAAATTTTGTTTTTGATCCTTGCAGCTTTGATTCTCTTGCGAGAAATAACAGATTGAATCTAGATCAGTTGGTGATTGTAAATGGAGTATCAAAATCTTTTTCTATGACAGGTTGGAGAATTGGTTATGCAGTAGCCAACAAAGAAATCATAGATATGATGACACAAGTACAGTCACAATCGACATCCAATGCTTCGTCGATTTCGCAATGGGCTGCATTGGAAGCGATTGAGGGTTCCAATCCTCAAGAGCAGCTCGCGATGAAAAACATTTTTCAAAAAAGAAGGGATTTGATTTACAAAAAAATAAAAGAAATCCCTTCTTTGTCATGCCTTCTTCCAGACGGAGCCTTTTATTTGTTTGTGGATTTTAGAAAAGTCTTGGAAAGAGTCCAAGGTAACAACTGGAGTGATATTGAGCTCGCACAATATTTTTTAGAAGAATATCAAGTGGCTATGGTTCCTGGATCGGCCTTTGGCTCTCCAGGTTTTATGCGCTTGAGCTATGGGCTCTCGGACGAGGACATTGTAAATGGCGTGGATCGTTTACATGAAGGCTTAAAGAGTTTAGAATCGCTTTCATGAATGAGGACAGAAGAAAATCTCCCAGAATTCCGATTACAGCCAAAGTAAGTTATGTGAGTGAGAATAAAACTGAGATTTTCTTCACGGAAGATCTATCGGAGGGTGGATTGTTTTTGAAAGCAGAGCATCCTCCTTTTGTGGGGACTGTATTGGAGTTAAGTATTTCTATTCCTATGTCAGAGAAGTTAATTGATGTGACTGGAGACGTCATTTGGCGTTTGGAAGGTAAGGGCTGTGGAGTTAGGTTCTTTAAGCTCAGTGCAGAAAAGAAAAAAATCATTCAAGAATATATTAAAGAGATTTCCTCATCTTCTTAGAGAGATGGCTCTCGAGTCGCCTCGGCCTAATACTGGCCAATGGCTTGGTAGAGTTTTTTCTGCTGGAAAAGAGCAACCAGCTCTTGGTCCAATTTATTTTCTTGGGCTTCTTGCTGTAAGACCTGTAGAGCTTTTTTTACAGGCATGGCTTTTTTGTAAGGTCGATCTCTCGCTACAAGAGCATCAAATACATCCGTGACGGTCATGAGCTTTGCGGCATATGGAATCTGATGAGAAACCTTGCCCAAAGGATAACCGCTGCCGTCAAGTTTTTCGTGATGCGCGTATGCAATGGAGGGAATATTTTCGAACTCCGAGGTCCAGGGAATTTGATTTAAAAATTGGTACGTGATGTTGACATGCAACTCTATTTCTTTGCGTTCACTCTCAGATAGAGATCCACGAGGAATAGACAGTCTTTGAATTTGATCGGAATGCAAAATGACGTCTTTTTCTCCATTGGGTCTGAAAAATGTTAGGTCCAACAGAGATTCAATTTCAACAAGTTCTGTCTTTGAAAGGATGGAAGGCTCGTTGTTTAATATGATTAGATCAAAGATATGATCGACTCTTTGGAGCTCTTTGACGTGCTTTTCTTCTAGCTGTTGGATTTTTTGATCGAGCTCAAGGGATTTGTGATTTGTTGTGTGCAATTCAATAATCTTCTGCTGATACTCGATGATAATAGATTGCCGCCAAAGATCTAGCCGATCCTTGATGGCATGGATTTCGAAGTCATGCAGTTTTTTTGCTTTGGTAAGCACTGATTCTCTAACTCCAATTTTCCCAAAATCATGTAGCAGGGCTGCGTACTCAAGCTCTTTAAGATCTCTGGAAGAAAACGATTTATGCGAGAGAGGTCCTGATGTTTGATATGTAACTTCCTTTGCCAGTGCGATGGTAAGTTTTGCCACTCTTTCGGAGTGTCCAAATGTAGATGGATCTCGTGCTTCAATGGCCATAATTGAAGCTCGAATGAAACCATCAAAGAGCTTACTGATGCTTTCGTATAGTTTTGTATTTTCTATGCCGATAGAAGTCTGTCCCACAATCGATAAAAGAAGACTTTCGTCGTCGTCTGAGAATGGAAGGATCGTAAAGCTTTGAGGATGTTGAATTTTCTCTTTTCGATCAGCCTTTTTATTAAAAATCAGTAAGACACCAAGCAAGTGATTACGACTCCCAACAAGTGGAAGCGCAATTGCAGATTCCAATGGATAGTATGATGTTCCATGGTCTTGTATTGATGACTCGTAGAGTGGGTGAGAAGAAAAATTTTCGTTTATTCTAATTGTTTTTTGATAGCAGGCGACTTTTCATGCAAGACTTTGCTCTGAAAGCGGTAACTCTTTTGGAAAGAGCTCTAAGGTCTCATGTTCAAAGTTGTGTTGATGCAAGCGTAATTTTTCTTCTTCCTTGTCTTCTACTTTCTGTATTAGGTATAAAGCTGAGCAGTCTCCTACGACAATTTGTCTGGATCTTTTTACAACAAGAGACAAAAAAGACTCAATGTCTTTTCGAGAAGTTAGAGATGTTCCAATCGTATTGAGTTGATCTAGATCTTTTTTATTGATGGATGAAGGTGAAGAGCTAGCCGATTCCAAAGAAGAGCGCTTCTTTGGAGAAGAGAGTGCGATTTTGCGGCTTTGCGGCATGAGGGCATTCTATCACTGAGAAGCCTTGAAAACCAAGTCTCTTTTGTGTCAAAAATCATGAATGGGATTTTGTTTACAGGATCCACTCAAAAACCCATAATAAGGCATATCTTTGGCAGCGGGCTCGGAGAAAATATATTAACCTATTGATTTTACATGATTTTTAACTTTTGTCGCTTTTGTTTGCTTCTCTTTGTACTCTTTTTATATGGTGGGACCTCTCTTCATGCACAAGGCTATCAAGCTGCCAAACAAGTGCTTGTGGGTCAAGCAGTCAACAATATACTTTTAAAAGAAAGACCCAGCTCATCTTCGAGGATCGTTACAAAGGTTAACTCAGGACAAAAGCTTTTGATTACAGGGCGAGATGGAGAGTGGATGGAAGTAGAGTTCCTTGAACATAAGGGTTGGAGCCTTCAATCGGATATAGAGGTTTTGGGCATCTATACGGAGTCTAAAGCCGAACGGAGAAAAGCAAAGAAGAAGGAAAAAAAAGAAAAAAAACCCCAAAGCAGTCCATCTGAAAAGGTACGCAGAGAAAAATCTCAGATGCCTTGGTTTGTAGGGCCGAGTATGTATTATGCGGGTTCGGGTAAATCATTTTACAAGCATCTGCGAGCGGGTATGGAACTTTGCTATTTCTTTGATTTGCATAACTGCGTGGGTTTGTTGGCTGAAGGTATTTTCAAAAATGGTTCTATGTATGTAGTGGGACCAACGATCAAGCATCAAATACGATCAAAAAACAGCTCGATTGCACCAAATGTAGGAGCGGCTCTTCTCTATTATCAATTTGATAGAAGCTCAGACCAGGAGAAATCTTTAGGAACGCAAATTTTTGTTGGTGCATCTCGGTCGGTGGCTCAAATTAGGGATATCGAACTTCATATCCAGGCAAAAATAGCCGCAGACCTTATTTTTGTTGGTGTAGAAGAAGTGAGAATCCCATTTGGTGTGGGGATGTCTTTGGCAATGCGCTTTTGATCAAACCTGCGCTGTTTCTTTGATAAACTCTTTATTGACAGTTTGTGATTTTGAACTAGAATCCGCGACTTTTCTTTGCTTGGGGTGTTATTTTATGCAGGTAAGAAGGTTTTGTGTCTGAGGAGCGTTGGCTTTCGGGATTAAATCCCGAGCAGAAACAAGCGGTGCTACACAATCAAGGACCGGCACTCATTTTAGCTGGGGCAGGCAGTGGAAAGACAACTGTTCTTGTTCATCGAACCGGTAGGCTGATTGAGGAAAAGATTTGTAGATCTGAAGAAATTCTGCTTCTTACTTTTACCAATAAGGCAGCTCGAGAGCTTATGGAGAGAGTAAAGCTCAAGCTTGAAAAAACTTCAGCTACGATTTGGGCAGGGACATTTCATGGTTTTGGACTGCAAGTGTTAAAAAAGTACCATGAGCACTTGGAATTGCCCAAAAAATTTGGAATCATAGACCAGTCTGATTCGAAATCGATTCTCAAAGAGCTTCTCAGGTACAATAAAATAGATACAAAAGATCAATTTGATTTGGATACCTTGCTGTCTTGTATCTCTTGTATAAGACAGCATAAGTCACTTCCTCTTGCACATAAAGACTATCATGAAATGGCAAGTCACGTAACGCCAAAGTATCTTGAACGAATGAAAGCCCTGGGAGTGGTCGATTTTGATGGGCTTTTGCTTTTGCCTTTGTCTCTTCTAGTCGAGCATCAAGAAGTGTTAGATGCTTATCAAAGTCAGTTTTCTTATTTTATGGTAGACGAGTTTCAAGATACGAATGACCTTCAAATGCAGTTGATTCAAAAACTTTCTTCGAAAAGTGACAATTTGACAGTGGTGGGTGATGACGATCAAGCTATTTATGGTTGGAGAGGTGCGCAGATTTCTCATATTTTAGATTTTCCAAAGCATTTCAAACCTTGCAAGGTGATTCATTTAGAAAGAAACTATAGATCACAAAAAGCAATTTTAGATTTTGCAAACTATATCATTCAAAAGAACTCTTCGAGGTTCCATAAAACATTGAAGTCGCAGAACAAAAAGAGAAAAGAAGTAAAACCCGAGTTGTTTGTGTATGAAAATGAAGAGGAAGAAGCCAATTCTATTCTTTCTCACCTTCAATACTTCAAAGATCTTGGATATGAATATAAAAATTTGTGTATCTTGTATCGATCCAACACGCAGAGCAACATTGTTGAAGCCCTGTTTCGAAAAGAAAAAATTCCATACAAGGTTACTGGAGGAACCGGTTTTTTTGATCGTAAAGAAATCAAAGATGTTCTGGCTTTTCTTTTGTCTAGTTTTAGACCCAATGAGATCTCCTTTCGTAGGATTTTAAATACTCCTCCGAGAGGAATTGGGGTGCAGAGTGTGGAAAAAATTTCTTCTTATGCAAAGGAAATTCAACGTAGTTTTTTTCAGGCTTCAAAGCAAAATATGCATATAGATTTGCCGATGCCTTGCGCGCAGGCGATCAATGATTTGCATGAGCAACTTTCAAAGTTAAGGAAGGAAATATGTCAGAATCCTCAGACTAGCGCTATGACGTTGATACATTTTTTACAAGCTTTGGATTATAAGAAGATGATTGATCAGTCTTTTAAAAATCCGTCAATGGCACAAAAAAGATGGGAAATGATTGAAAGCTTTGCCCATATTATGCAAAGCTTTCTCAAACAAGGACATGATATCGAAGCTTCCATGACTGACTTTGTGGATGCAATGATGCTTGGAGACTCAGTCGAAGACCAAGAGCAAAACGGAGTGCAACTGATGACTCTTCATGCATGTAAGGGGCTGGAGTTCCCCATTGTGATTTTGCTTGGGGTAGAAGAAGATCTCTTGCCCCATCGACGGCTGGGTGAGGATATTGCAGAAGAACGTAGGCTTTTTTATGTGGGTATTACCAGAGCGAAAGATCGCTTGGTTTTGACCCGAAGCAAAAAACGAAAAAAATTTGGTAGAGTCAAAGATTCTGTCCCTTCACGCTTCCTTGTAGAAGTCCCGGAGACGCTTCTACATACCTTTCACTCTGGCTACAGGCCTATGGGAGAAGATCATAGAAAAAAAATGATTGAAAAGTTGTACGCAAAATTGGACCAAATGGAGAAAAACGAGCAATAATTTTTTACATTTGAAAGGAGACGGGATAAAACCTTTTTTCCTTATGGATAGCCAAAGTTCAGTCCCAGCAATACTCATTTCCTCTCTGGAAAAAAAATATGACAATGGTCTTCAGGCCTTGCACCCTACGGATCTGTCAATTCAAAAAGGCGAAATTTTTGCACTTTTGGGTCCCAATGGTGCTGGAAAGTCCACATTGATCAACATGGTCTGTGGTATCGTCAATCCATCTGGTGGAGAAGTAAAAGTGCAGGGGTATGATATTATTAAGGAGTATCGTCAGGCTCGATCTCTCATCGGATTGGTGCCCCAAGAACTTACGACACATTCTTTTGAGACTGTGAATCAAATTGTAGAGTTTTCAAGAAGCTTATTCAATTGCCCTAAAGATCACAAATATACAGAAGAGCTTCTAAGATCTCTTACTTTGTGGGAAAAAAGAGATGAAAAAATTATCGCACTATCAGGGGGAATGAAAAGAAGACTTTTGATTGCGCAGGCTTTATCTCATAAACCAAAGGTTTTGTTTTTAGATGAACCTACAGCAGGTGTTGATGTTGAGCTTAGAAAAAACCTATGGGATATCGTTCTTCGTCTTAGGGATCAGGGCGTAACCATTGTGTTGACGACTCACTATATTGAAGAAGCTGAAGCTATGGCAGATCGAGTAGGTATTATCAACAAAGGGAAGATCGCTTTGGTAGAAGATAAAAATCGTCTCTTAGAAAAATTTGGGCACAAAAAACTCATTTTGACTTTGGCAAAACCTTTGAACCGAATTCCCAGTTCATTGCAAAAATATGAACTAGAAATAGAGGGTGAAGGTACATCTTTGACACATGTATATAGCAGCGTCGAAGAAGATATGAATTTAAATGAATTGCTTTGTGATCTGTCGGATGAAGGAATTATGTATAGCGATCTGCAAACCAAGAAAAGTAGCCTAGAAGAAGTTTTTGTTCAGTTGGTGCAGTCATGAATCTAAGAGGACTGTTAGCGATTTATATTTATGAAATGAGAAGAGCTTTTCGTACGGTAGGTCAGAGCATTATCTCCCCGGTGATCTCGACCTCACTATATTTTGTTGTTTTTGGATCTGCAATTGGATCTCGTATGGATGAAGTTGGCGGAGTTTCATATGGGTCTTTTATTGTTCCGGGACTCATTATGTTGTCAGTGCTGACTCAGAGCACCTCAAATGGCTCTTTTTCGATTTTTTTTCCAAAATTTACAGGAACCATTTACGAGATTTTATCGGCTCCACTTTCTTTCCTTGAGATTACAATCGGTTATGTTGGAGCCAGTATGAGTAAGTCTATGATTTTGGGCATCATTATTTTTATCACAGCTCATTTCTTTGTTTCGATTGAGCTTTTGCACCCTTTTTGGGCGCTGCTGTTTTTTATTCTGACCTGTTTGAGTTTCAGTTTACTGGGTTTTGTAATTGGAATTTGGGCCGATGGTTTCGAAAAAATTCAGATTGTTCCGATGTTGATTTTGACGCCTCTTACATTCTTAGGCGGAAGTTTCTATTCGATCTCTATGTTGCCTCCTTTTTGGCAAAAAGTATCGATGTTCAATCCAATTGTTTATCTAATCAGTGGGTTTAGGTGGAGCTTTTATGGAAAGGCTGATGTGAGTCTCTCGATCAGTCTTACTGTGATTTGTGTTTTTATTTGTATATGCCTGGCCATTGTATGGAGAATGTTCGCTACGGGTTATAAGCTCAAGGCCTAGTAAAAAAATTTCAAAGTTGACCTATGAATCTTTTTCGGCGAAGGTGCCGCCTATGAGTCAATGTCGCACCTGGCTATGTCAGGCCATCAATGAAATAGAGCGGGATTTTTACCGCTCTGCTGATACACATCTTTTTAAAATTGAAATCCCCGAATTTGAAAATATTGATTTTTACCTCAAAGACGAATCTACACATCCTACTGGGAGTCTCAAGCACAGATTGGCCAGATCGCTTTTTTTGTATGGGCTCTGTAATGGAAAAATCAAAAGTGATACGGTAATTATCGAGGCTTCATCTGGAAGTACAGCGATTTCAGAAGCTTATTTTGCAAGACTGTTGGGTTTGAAATTTATTGCTGTCATGCCACGCGGCACATCCAAAGAAAAAATTGCACAAATAGAGTTTTATGGAGGTCAGTGTCACTTGGTAGATGATCATCGACAAGTCTATGAAACGGCGGAACACATGGCCAAAAATGCTCATGGGTATTATATGGATCAATTTACATATGCGGAGCAAGCGACGGATTGGAGAGGAAACAATAATATTGCCGATTCAATTTTTGATCAGATGAAAAGAGAGAGATTCTCTCAGCCTACATGGATTGTTGTGGGTGCAGGTACAGGAGGAACCAGTGCGACCATTGGGCGCTACATTCGATATCAATGTAAAAATACAAAACTTTGCATTGTAGATCCAGAATACAGCGTTTTCTATTCTTATTTTCACTCTAAAGATGCTTCTGAAACTTCAGATCAAGCCTCTCTGATTGAGGGGATAGGAAGACCTAGAGTCGAACCTTCTTTTGTTCCTTCTGTGATTGACGAGGTGCTGCAAATACCGAACGCGGCTTCGATCGCTGCTATATATTGGCTTGAAAAAAAAATCGGGAAGCGCTGTGGTGGATCTACAGGAACAAATATGATCGGAGCCTTCTCTTTGGCTTCTCAGATGATTCATAGTGGAACATCTGGGTCTATTGTAAGTATGATTTGCGATGGGGGTGAACGCTACTCTCATACATATTATAACTCTGATTGGATCAGAAAACAGGGTCTGGATGTAAAAAAATATGAGAAAAAAATTGAGAATTTTATGAAACGTAAAGTTTTTGAGTTGTAGTATGAAAAATATGCAAGAGATGAATCAAAAATCCAAAAACTCTTTTCGATCTTTAAGAGAGCTGTTCGATTTTTCTAAGGAGGACAAACCTAGATTTATCAGAGCGAGTTGTTTTTCTGTTCTCAATAAAGTGATGGATATTGCTCCCGAAATTTTAATAGGTATGGCCATTGATGTTGTTGTATCCAAAGAAAATTCTTTTCTTGCAAGGTTCGGTTTGCAAGATCCCTGGACACAGATTGTATGCTTGGGGATCATGACTTTTTTCATTTGGGTTTTGGAATCTCTTTTTTAATATTTACATTTGGTTTTTTGGAGAAA
>JAGRAX010000064.1 GCA_020434365.1 Bdellovibrionales bacterium | reverse complement strand
CCTCTCGCCCCGACCATGTTTTTCTAGAAATGTTCCTAATGCCAGCTTTTTGAAACTTAGACCAGTATCAAGAAAAGAATGACATAAGATTTAAAAATCTCCCTAAAGGGAGAAAATAAGATTTCACTTGATTTATACTTACTATAATCTCCCTAAAGGGAGATTATTCTTGTTTCATCTATAAGAGCTTGCTATAATCTCCCTAAAGGGAGATTTATGGCTAAGTCATTTCAATCCATTGAGGAACTCGTGCAGTTGCTTGTTCTGAGAAGAAAAGAACTCGGAATTTCACAATCGGAGCTCGCAAAACTATGCGATCTATCTATAAATGGAATCAGCAAATTTGAAAGCAACAAAGGAGAGAGAGAAATAAAAATATCCACACTCTTTAAGATGAGTCATTTTTTGGGTTTTACTCTATCCATGGAGTTTGAAGAATGACCAACACACTGAATGTTTTCTACGAAAAAACAAAAATCGGTGAACTCAAGAGAGATAAAGAGCTCACACTTTCATTTCAATACAGCCATGAATGGATCAACAACCCAAATCAATTTCCACTGAGCTTGGCCATGCCCGTTCAAGAAAAACCCTTTGGCAACAAAGTTACGATTTCATTTTTTGAAAACCTACTCCCTGAGGGGAATATTAGAAAAGCTCTGGCTGATCATCATAAACTCGAAAACCCCTACGAGTTCTTAAAAAAATTTGGACAAGACTGCGCAGGAGCCATTCTCATCACAGAAAATGACACCTCTCCAGCACTAGAATCAAATCAAAAATCCGAGCTTGAAATCAATATAAAAAACATCTACAACGCAATTGAAGACAAACAATCTGTAGCCGAAGCGATTTCGGAAGAAAATCCAGGCTACCTTTCTATCGCAGGTGCGCAAGATAAATTTCCAGCTATCTACAAAAACAAGAAATTCTATCTTCCTAGAAATGGAGCACCCACCACACATATCATCAAAGTTCCTATTTTCCGATCAGGCGTCAAAGAATCTGTCTTTAACGAATACTATTGTATGCAACTAGCCAAGCTTGTTGGCTTGAACGTACCTCGAACGAGAGTTCTGGACAATGGCGAACATGCACTACTGATTGTAGATCGATACGATAGAACACATACAAAAGATAAAGACGTCATACGTATCCACCAGCAAGATTTTTGCCAAGCACAAGGAATCACCAGTGAAATGAAGTATGAATCAAAGGGAGGACCGTCTTTAAAAAATAACTATGATTTAATTGTCAAACATGTTGATATTCACAAAAGAAAAGATGCAATCTATTCATTTATAGACTGGTTATGTTTTAATTTATTGATTGGAAATAACGACAGTCACTCAAAAAATATATCTTTTATATTATCAAATCATAAAATTCAAATGGCACCCTTTTACGACTTACTTTGTACTGCAATCTATCCAAAACTCTCGCAAGAATTTTCATTTAGCATAGGCGATAGAATGAATTTTTCTAAAATTAGCCTGAATCAAATCTACCTTCTTGAAGAGAGCCTAGGAGTCAAAAAAAAATTTGTTGTAGAAAGAATGCTTTCTATGAAAACAAAACTACTTGCACAAAAGGAAGATCTTGCAAACAAGATAAAGATAGATTTCCCCAGAGTAAAGATCGCCCATAGAATTTCGAAACTCATACAAGACCGATGCAAAAGCATAGAGGTTCAAGGCATTCATTAATAAATATTAGAATTTGAATATAGATCTAGTTGCGTATTCTTACTCAAAGAAGATTTTAGTTCTTCAAAATCACTCGAAAATGGATTTGGAAAGAATCTATGCGATCTTGAAAAAACGATGAGTCTTGCAGATACTTTTTTTCCAAATCCAGGAAGGAATGTTCTTTAATTTTGAGACTCTTGCCCTCCATCGCCTCAATCTGATTGCCATCGAAACCTTCTGCAAAAAACAAATCGTTATTTTTTGCAGTAGAGAGCTGATTCATGAGCTCCCGCACTTTTTGTAAAGCCGGAGAGCCTTGAGAAAAACAATCATATATGAAAGTGAACTTGGCATAGTCTTGCAGAGATTGAAACAGCCAAGATAGATTTTTTTTGTTGAGAAAAAGGCTAAGACCTTCCATCAAAAAAAGTGGGTTTTTATAGGGAAAGAAGTTCTGAATCTCTCCTTTGGCTTTGGCAACTTTTTCAAGATCAAAAATTTTTTGTTCCACTTGAAGAGTCTGGGGTCCAAAAAGTTTTTGTACAGGAACCATGCGGTTTTTTCGAGTCTTCATCAAAATTGCATCATCTGCATCGATAAAACGAATATTTGAATGATACTCAGACAAGTAAAAAGTAAGCAATGAAAAGCCTGTCCCCAAAGATATCACCGCATCGTATGAATTTGATTTCAAGAGCGTCGTTACATGCTCATAGTAAATTCTTGCCCGCAAACAAAGATACTGACCATAATCCGCATAGCTCTGCGCGAAAGTATGTGCGAGTTCCGTACCTTCTTGACTGCAGAAAGCTCGACTGTATGGATCCAAACTAAGCTCAGGATACTTTCCTCTAAAGTAAGCTTCCATCTCATGAAATAAAATCCGGTTCATGATCCCAAAACCTGCCCTTGTAGATCCGTTTTCATACGGCCTGACTTATATCAGCTCAAAATCGAAGAGACAAAAAAACAAAAAAATGGAAGCTTTAAAAAACATCAAAGGTTAGATATGACTAAATCTATGGTAGAGCCTCTTTGCTATGGCATCGTTGGAGATGGCAGAGCTGCAACACATTTTCAATACTATATTTCCTTGATGAAAGGAAAAAGTCTTCAGTGGTCAAGAAAGACTCAAAAAGAAACCGGCTTATCTGCGATAGAAGCTTTGCAAGATGCAGATGTCATTTTGGTTCTTATTTCTGATATGGCCATCGAGACTTGGATTAATACCCATCGAAATCATTTGAAACCCAAAGCCTGGATTCACGCATCAGGAAGCTTGGTTACAGATCTCGCTCAGGGAGTACATCCTTTATATATGCTTGGGGATCAGCTATATGATCTCGAAAAATATCAAAGCATTCCCATGATTACAGAACTGGGAAATGATCCATTTTCGCAGTGGTTTCCAACTTGGCCAAACCCACACCAAGCCATAGACCCCAATCTCAAAGCTCTCTATCACGCCCTATGCGTTGTCAGCGGAAACTTTACAAGCATGCTATGGCAGAAGGTTTTTTCACAAATGGAGCAACACTGCAAACTCCCCGGTGATATTTTGCTCCCTTACCTAGAATCCGTAACCCATTCGCTATCCGTACATAAAGAAAAAACCAAAGCTACGGGGCCCATTAGCCGCGGAGATCAAATCACGATAGAAAGAAATCTCGAAGCACTTAAAGAAATCCCCGAACTCAAATCTATCTATGAAAGTTTTGCGAAAGTTTTTGGGTCTTAACTTTCTATTTCGAAACCGTCAAAAAGCCACGATTTTCAACTGTGTCAAAGGTGTTCATCGAATTATACAAAAGATCGGCCTTCACCCAAACCCAATCGGCCTTGTTTGGATTTACATCCATGACCAAAAATGAATTTGAAGCTTTGTGATACGCTCCAATAGGAGAAATATGTCCTCCACCAGGTTGTGAGAGTGCTTTTCGACTGTAATTGATCAAAACATAGTCATCAGGATTTTTGAGATTCTCCTTCATCAACTCGACCATTTTGTCTACTGATATAGTCTCATTGACTACGTAAACATTTGAACGCAATCCATGTGCAGAAATCAGGGCTCCCAACTGCTTGAGCTGAAAACCCCAATCAGCTTTACCTTCCGGCATCGGAGCACCCCAAACCTGAGCTCTTGATTTCACCTTTGAGTCTTTCACGTCAAAGATATTATTTTGAGTAAATCGATTGAATGCCACTTGAGCAAGTTCGTCATCTTTTTTTCCGATATACTTACTATCTGCATTGAGCATAGGTTGTATATCTGGAGAAACTTTTAGACTCTGGTCTCTCAGTTCATCCTCATATAAGGAGTTCAACACAATTGTGGCGCTTGCAGGGCCACAAAAAACTTTGTTATTCTGGCTCTCAAAATTATTGGAGAGAACAAAAAAGTCAGTTTTATGTTGGCTCTCTTGGAACATCTTTTGTCCCATGGGACTTGAAAAACTCACCAATTGATTTGGGGTTTCAAAATACTGTGGAACATGTTTCGCGCATCCTACAGATGCAAGCAAACAAACAATAAAAAACCATTTCATTTTCATCATTGTTTTTCCTTTCTTACACTTATGGTACCCATTGATACTATCCCCCGATTGCCAAACCTGTTCCTCTAGGGTCCAATGACAAAGACCAAAGTCAATTTGGCATGAAACAATCCATTTTTGAGATAAAACTCACTGGGCTTTTCAATATGGCCGAAGGCTTTGACAAGCCCTGTTCCAATGATCAAAATAGCCGCAATGGCCCACAAGTTGTCGTAGAAAAGAGCCTTTTGGAGACTTTCAGACTCACTGGGTGATTTTTTGAGTCTTTTGAAACATCGGCCGCGTTCAAAAATGGCCCAAAGTCCAAGCCCAAAGGCAATGTAGTGAATCGATGCAAGAAGAATTTGTAGCCAAGACATGCACTGATGTATTGCTTATTTTTACAGATAAATCCAAGATTTTTTTAGTGCTTGAGACTTTTTTTTAAGGGGAGTAAGGAGTGCAACAGAAAGCTCAATATTATGACCATGTGGATCAAAAAAATATACCATCGCAAAATTGGATTTAGCCTTTTGGCTGCCTTGATTGGTATCGGCGCAGGTCTTGGTGCAGTTGGGTTTCGGGGGCTGGTTGCCTTCTTTCAAAACTTTTTCTTTTTTGGTGAGGTTTCTTTTGATCTTGTGAATCATTTGAACCACGACTACCCGTGGAAAGTCATTATGGCTACGCCCATTGGGATTTTGGCTGCATATTTTTTGGTTCATATTTTTTGTAAGGAAGCCATGGGGCATGGAGTTCCTGAAGTGATCGAAGCTGTTTTGGCCAAAGGAGGGAAGATTCGTAAAAGGGTAGCATTTGTAAAATCTTTGGCTTCTGCTCTGACCATAGGCTCTGGAGGGTCTTTGGGACGAGAGGGACCTATCGTTCAAATCGGAGCTTCTTTGGGCTCAACACTGGGGCAGGTTTTTAACGTTTCAAGGTATCAACTAAAAATTGCGGTTGCGTGTGGGGCTGCGGCAGGGATTGCGGCTACATTTAACACTCCCATCGCGGGTGTAATTTTTGCGATTGAGTTGATTCTGTTGGAGTGGAAGGCTGGATCATTCATTCCTTTGGTGATCTCTGCTGTAAGCGCGACATTAATTTCAAGAATGCTGCTGGGAAATGAGCCTGCGTTTATCATTCCCAATTTTATTTTGGTGCATCCTCTTGAAATTTTTCTCTATCTCTTTTTGGGAATCACTTGCGCCGTCGCGGCTTGGTTTTTCTTACGCTACAGTGGCTGGCTTGAAGAAAAAATTGAGAACATTGGAATTCCTGGTTGGGGCAAAGCTTTTGTGGGAGGGATTTTAATTGGATCTGTGGGCTTTGTTTTCCCTGAAATGTTTGGAGGCGGATATGAGGCTGTGGACGAAATTTTACATCAAAATGAAAACCTATATCATCTTGTGCTTCTGTTTTTCTTAAAGGTCACGATGGTTGCAGTGACTTTGGGTGTTGGAGGCTCTGGGGGAATTTTTGCTCCATCGCTTTTTATGGGCGCCGCAATAGGTGGGAGTTACGGCTTGATTGTTCATGAGCTTTTTCCTGACTACACCATGACCTACGGAGCCTACGCCTTGGTGGGAATGGCGGCCTTTTTTTCGGCTACTTCTCGTGCAACCTTTACTTCAATCGTTATTTTGTTTGAGATGACTCGGGCTTATCCCATTATTTTGCCTCTGATGTTTGCCTGTGTGATTGCAGATCAGGTTTCGGTGCTTCTGCTCAAAGGTGACACTGTGTATGGCATGAAACTTAAGAAAAAAGGCCTTCATTTTTGTACGGATTTTGGCGTAGACGCATTTTCAATCACTTCGATTCAAGACATCATGACAAAAAAAGTCGTCTCATTGGCGTCTGGTATGACAATAGGGCAGGCAATGGCATTTGTGGCCGATCATAAACATGAAATGTATCCCGTACTCAATGAGAATGGCGTGCTTTTGGGTGGGGTTCATCAATCTGATTTGGACCACAAACATGCAATCAAAGAAGATCATGATAAATCGGTGGATATTTTGATGAGAGGTACGCCCTGTGCGGTGTATCCAAAAGACTCCTTGGACATGGCCATCAAAAAATTAGAGCGAAGCCGAGATCCTAGAATCGTTGTCATAGATCCCAGCGATAAAAAGTTGCTCGGAATCATTACACCGACAGATTTGATTCGCTTTCAGCAAAAGCATAAAGAAAATGTTGAAGACATCTAAAGTAAGAATGGGGTACGAATGATGAAACAGCAGGTAATTGATATTGTTCAGGTAGGGATGGGGCCTTTGGGGGTGGCTCTAGCAAAGCATATAGAGTCTCGATCAAGGTTTAGAACCGTTGGAGCCATTGATATCTCTGAGGATCTCGTAGGGAAGTCGCTCTCAGAACTGGATCCAGAGCTCATCGGAGACCTTAAGATTGTTTCTCAGGTCAAAGAACTTAGCTCTGGCCATGGAGCTCAGGTGATTGCGCTGACAACGGTATCCAAGTTTGAACAAATCTATAAGCAGATAGAGTCTTTGGCTTTTATGGGCCTTCCCATTGTCACAAGTTGCGAGGAACTTTCTTATCCATGGAAAACCCAACCCGAGCTATCTACTGCGTTGGATGGTCTTGCAAAAAAAAGCGGCATCGCAATTTTAGCTACAGGAATCAATCCAGGTTTTCTTATGGATACGTTGCCTTTGACTTTGAGCAGTGTTTGTCAAAGTGTTGAGTCGATCAAAATTGAGAGAGTTCAAGATGCATCGAAAAGAAGGGTTCCTTTTCAAAAAAAGATCGGAGCAGGTCTGAGTCCTAATCAGTTTCAAAAGCAGGTCCAGGAGAAAAACATTCGACATGTGGGTTTGTCTGAGTCGATTTGGATGTTGGGAGATCGTATGGGATGGGACTTTGAAGAGGTTTCTGATGATATCGAGGCCCTTGTGGCCAGCCAGGATTGTGGAAGTGCAGATGTTTCTGTTCCTGCAGGATATGTTCACGGTGTAAAACAGATTGGAAGAGGAATCTATCGTGGGCAGGAAAAGGTCAGAATGGAATTCATTGCGGGCCTTGACATCAAGACCGGATCCTTTGATCGCGTTTCCATTGAAGGAAATCCCTCTTTGGTTTCAACCATTGAAGGAGGGGTTCATGGTGACGTAGGGACTTGCAGTGTTCTTGTCAATGCTATCCCATCTTTACTTAAGGCTGAGCCAGGTCTGCATAGTATGGCAGACATTGCTTTGTGTTCATTTCAGGGGTGAGTCGATCTTTTTGGGTGCTTATACAAACATGGCCCCGCTTGTAGCGGAGCCATGTGAGAGTTTTTGCTGATAGGAACGAAGGATCTAAGAATTGATCAGTTCGTATGAGAGGGTGATTTTTGTATCCAGTAGTCTTGAAATGGGGCAGCCTTCTTTTGCAGCCTTGGCACAGGTGTCGAATTCTTCCTCGGTGATTCCAGGAACATTGGCTTTGAGTGAAAGCGCAATTTCAGTGGCAGTCCATCCAGCGTCGAGCTTTTCCATCGTTAGAGTGGCTGTAGTTTCTAGAGATGTTGGAACTTTTTCTTTTCCTGTCAATTGACCAGATAAGGCCATTGTAAAACATCCAGCGTGAGCTGCTGCAATGAGCTCTTCTGGGTTTGTACCTGTTCCATTTTCAAATCGTGTGGAAAATGAGTATTGTGTGCTCTGTAGGGTTCCGCTTTCTGTGCTGACGGTTCCTTTGCCTGTTTTTAAATCGCCTTCCCATTTGGCGCTAGCGCTTCTTTTCATTGTGACTCCTTGTTGAATTCTAGTTGATGTAGGTCTTTACCTTCATTATAGGCCCAATTGCCTTGATGAAGGCCTTCTCTCTTGTAAGAGAGGCCTATTCCTATCAGACATTTTGTGAAATCGAAAGAACAGATCGGCTCTTTGGAAGAGGGAATAATTTTTCATTTCTCGATTGATTTATTGGCCAAAGTCTCATAAAAAGATGGCTTACGTTTTGATTCTGTCCGTCCGATCGTGGTCCGGTTCCTTCGAATGAGATATTTCAAAACTCAATCAAGATCAAATGAATAAAAAAATCGGACGCAAGGAAAAGACAATGAAAAAAAAGATGTACATCGGTAACTGCCCATTTCACGCTACGGAGCAATCTCTGAAAGAATTTATTGCTTCATGTGGGGTAGACGTAACAGATGTAAAAGTAATCACCGACCGTGAAACAGGCAGATCCAGAGGCTTTGCGTTTGCAGAGATTGATGAATCTGCGGATATCAACGCTGCTATTGATGCTGTCAATGGTAAGGAACTTGAAGGAAGAGCTTTGAAAGTAAGTGAAGCTCGTGAACAACAGCCAAGAGCTTCTCATGGCGGTGGAAATCGTGACTTTCGTGGTGGCCAAGGACGAGGCGGATCAGGAAAGAAACGCTATTAAATAAGATTTTGTAAAGAATGCTTCTTGCGTTCTTTGGATTCTTACAAAAAGCCTCACCCTGCGTGGGGCTTTTTTATTTTCCGGCAAATAAACTTAGGTCAAAGAAACGTCCCCATCCTTTCATCTCAATGTTTTTAGGCCTCGTAATGAGGTAAAATATTTTACTTTCCCTTGCAGCTGTTTTACGAAGACCTTCTTGATGGTGAAAATCATAGGTTCCATACTTTTATTTGCTTTGTATTGGATGGCTACGTGCTCTTTCGCAGTTGCAGATTCAGCCCTGATTCCGGACCCTGATGCAAGACCTCCACTTTTTTTGCATAAAGACAACTATCTTTTAGGCGGTTTAGATACCCTGGACCGCTCCAGCAGTGTGGTATTTAAATATCAGATATCTGGTAAATTCAGAGTTTTATTGAGCCAACTTTATTTGGCCTATACGCAGAGATCTTTTATGGCGGTCAACAAGGATTCCTTTCCTTTTTATGATCACAACTTTGAACCAGAGATTTTCTATAATTTCATTGAACCTACATACGATTGGTTCGAGGGATTCCAGATCGGCGTTTCACATCAGTCCAATGGGAAAGATGGAGAAGATTCAAAAAGCTGGAACCGAATATATCTAAAGGGTTTTTTTCAGAAAGGGCTTTTTTATTTTCGGCCTTCTTTTTGGTTCCCCTTTGCGAGTGATCCCGGGCTCAACAACCAAAAGTCAATGTCGGAGTATCTTGGAATTGTCTCTCTTGAATCGGGATATCGGTGGAGAAACCGCACAGAGTTGTCAGTGCTTGGAAGGATTGGGTATGAATTTAACAAGGGAGGGGTTCAAGTTGACTTTTCAATGCCTACAGGATGGTTCAAAAAAATATTGGGAGATAATGAACATTCTAGAGTTTGGACGCAGCTCTGGTGTGGTTATGGAGAGAGTTTGATTGGCTTTGATCAACTCAGTATTGCTGGAGCCATTGGTGTAGGGTTTCGTCCTTAGTTTTTTATGAAGATTCGCAGGATACAAAAATGGGATTGGGAGCTTGTAGAAGTTCACAATGCGGCTCTGTCACTTCTGTTTTTACCTCAAATTGGGGGGAGACTCATTGGATGTGAGTATCGAGGGAAAGAAATTTTTTTTCAGCATCCCAAATTGCTAGGAAGAGTAGGTTCTCAAGGCACTTTTTTGAATGAGCTTGGAGATGCCTTTGCGTTGTGGGGAGGCGAGAAAACATGGTTGGCTCCTCAATCAAGTTGGGTGGGAAAAATACCTTTTCAAACTTTGGACAGTGGAGCTTATGAACTGGAGATTTATGAAGCTTCGGGTGTATGTGAAGTTGTAATGAAAAGTCAAATATGCGAACACAGTGGAATTCAGATTATGCGTCGTTTTCATATCCAGAACAAACTGTCCTCTTGGTCTGTAGAGCACGAAATCAAACGAATCAATGAGACTTCTATGGATAAGCTTGCCATCTGGACCGTATCTATGATTCGTAGGCCAGCTCGCATCTTGATGCCGGTGTCAAAGGATTCAGAGCATGTAGATGGAGTTCGAATCTTTGAACATGAGGGTCACTCTTCTCGATATGCAAAGCAAGTCATAGAAAAATGCGAGCATGTAGTAATTGTCGATGCCTCAAAAGACTTGGAATATAAATATGGTACGGATGTAAGCAGAGCATGGATTGCCGCAGAAATTCAATCCTCGCCAAAGTCTTTTGTGTTGATGAAATCATTCGATTCATTGCAAAGCAAACCCTATCCTGATGGATGTACAGTAGAAGTTTATAATTCAGCGAAATACCCTTATTTTGAAATGGAGCTTTTGTGTACGCTGGTCG
>JAGRAX010000063.1:6054-10778 GCA_020434365.1 Bdellovibrionales bacterium | reverse complement strand
GGCTCAGGGCTTACAAGAGAACATGGACGC
Source organism: Bdellovibrionales bacterium (assembly GCA_020434365.1). Taxonomy (GTDB): domain Bacteria; phylum Bdellovibrionota_G; class JALEGL01; order JALEGL01; family JAGRMV01; genus JAGRAX01. The sequence continues at coordinate 10,748 of JAGRAX010000063.1, read as the reverse complement.
TTCATCCATTCACGAATTGATTTACCAAGTCAAAGATGAGCTAGATCTTCAACCTTCGGATGTCTTTTTTGCCATCTATACTTCAATTTTGGGGAAATCGAGGGGCCCCAGAGCAGGATTTTTCTTGGCAAGTTTAGATTGTGAATTCGTAAAAGATCGACTGGCTCACGCTTCAAAGGCCTAAACGCCTCATGAGATACGAAACCTTTATTGGCATCCGATACCTTTTGTCTCGAAAGAGGCACAAGTTGATATCATTGATTACTTTGATTTCCATTGTTGGAGTTGCCGTGGGTGTGATGGCACTCAATGTGGTGTTATCTGTGGTATCTGGATTTGAACACGACTTTCAGAAAAAAATTTTGGGGAATAATGCCCCTTTGATTTTATTCAAGACTTCGGAGAGCATTCAAAACGAAGCAGAGCTGAGCGCAAGCATTGATGCGCTACCAGGAGTGACCGGAACAAATCCCTTTCTCTATTCTGAGGTTTTGGCCAGAAGCGAAAGCGGGCAGTCTTCAGGGATGGTTGTGTATGGAATTGATCCCAAGCGGATTGTAAAGGTCACAAGTCTAGAAACAGATATGACCGTCGGATCTGTAGATAATTTGTATCCTTCCAAAGAAAGCCCCTATCCAGGCATTATTGTTGGTCATGAACTCGCCAACGGAAATTTATTTTTGTATCCAGGGGCAAAGGTTGATTTGATTTCTCCTCAAAGCGCGCTCAATCCTTTTGGCTTTGGTCCAAAGATGAAGAGATTTGAAGTTGTAGGAATTTTCAAATCAGGTTTGTATGAATATGATGCCAAAAGCGCTTATATATTGCTTGATCAGGCGCAGAGTTTTTTTCGAAAGAAAAATCAAGTTGCGGGGATCCAGATCAATGTAGAAGATCTCTCAAAATCTAGAGAGATGATCGCTCCCATTCAACAAGCCGTAGGAGATCAGTATTTTATTCGTCATTGGATGGAGATGAATGCAGATTTGTTCAATGCTTTTAAATTGGAAAAAACTACATTTTTTATTGTATTGACCATGATTATATTGGTGGCTTCTTTCAACATTGTTGGAACTCTGACTCTTTTGGTTTTGACGAAGGGAAAAGAAATTGCAATCCTGAAAGCTATGGGTGCGAGCCGAATCTCAATCGCCAGAATTTTTGTTACCTGCGGGACCTTGATCGGAAGCGTGGGGATGTTGTTGGGAATTGGCATCGGTTATTTGCTCTGTCTTTTGCTCAAATATTATATTCGTTTTCCTCTAAATTCTGATGTGTACCAGATTGATACCTTACCGGTTTTGATCAGCCCTTTTGAATTTGCCTTGGTGGGCTTGAGTGCTCTTTTGATCAGTTTTCTCGCAACATTGTATCCTGCGCTTCGAGCTGCGCGTTTGTCTCCATCGGAAGGTCTTCGCTATGAGTAGTTTGCTTTCTGTTCGAGGCATCGAAAAAAACTATGTCAAAGGATCGAGCACAATTCAGGTTCTCTCTGATTTGTCACTTGAACTAAGCGCGGGTAGAAGTATCGCGATCATGGGGGAGTCTGGCGTTGGAAAATCCACACTCTTACAAATTTTGGGGGCCATAGCTTTTCCTGATCAGGGAGAAATGTATTACAAAGAAAAAAATATTTTGTCTTTAGATGAGCCGAGCTTGGCGGTGTTTCGGGCCAGTGAAATAGGTTTTGTATTTCAATTTCATTACTTGCTACCAGAGTTCAACGCCTTGGAGAATGTGCTGATTCCAAGCCGTATTGCCGGTCACAACATCAAAGACTCTAAAGATCGCGCGATGATGCTATTGCAAAAGGTGGGCTTAGAGGATCGAATTGATCATAGACCCACGGAATTGTCGGGAGGGGAGCAGCAGAGGGTGGCAATTGCTAGAGCCTTAATGAACCAGCCATCGCTGCTTTTGGCTGATGAACCTACTGGAAACTTGGATTTTGAAACTTCGAAAAAAGTTTCAGAGCTTTTTTTCTCCTTGATTGAGTCTGAGGGGATTTCTCTCATTATGGCAACTCACAGTAATGATTTGGCTTTGGCGGCCGATGATGTATATCGTTTGCGGGAGGGTCGACTTCATTTGTCTCCTGTATTTTCGTCATGAAAAAGATTATTTCGTATATCATTGTTTTTTTTCTTCTGGGGTCGCTTTCGCCTTTGTGGGCTTCGACCTCTTTGATTTCCAGTATTGAAATTTTGGGATTGAAAAGAATTGAGATTGATGCAATTTCTAGCATTTTGGGTAGCAGTGTGGGGTCTACCTTGTCCAAGCAGCGAATTGCACAAGACATCAAAAGAGTCTATCAAACGGGCTATGTCAACCAGGTAGAAGTTTTTTTTGACGACCAAAAAGGTGTGCTTACCTTTTTGGTCGAAGAGAAAAAAACCATCGTTTCCGTTGGATTTCGAGGGAACGTAGAAGAGAAGACCAAAGATCTGGAAAAAGAAATATCAGTCAAAGCTTACACTTTCGTGGATCGAGAAAAAATTGCCCAAGATATTGAAAAGCTAAAAATGTATTATGAAAGGAAAGGCTACTACTTGGTTGGGATAGAGCCTGTACTTGAAGAGAAGAACGATCATGAAGTTTCTTTGATCTATGAGCTAGAGGAAAATCGAAAAGTCAGTGTTCGTAAAATCGATTTTGTTGGGAACGCAGTCTATTCAGATAAAAGTCTTAGAAAAGTGATCAAGACCAAGGAAAAGAGCTTTTTGTCTTTTCTTTCTCGGGGAGGCACATATTTCCAGGAGCTCTTAGAGTTGGATCGACAACTGATCACGGATGAGTACGGCAAAAAGGGCTATATCAAAGTCAAAGTGAACAATCCTGTTGTTGAACTTTCGACCGATCGCCAGAGCATATCGATTACATTTTTCATTGAAGAATTCGAGTCTTTTGATGTGGGAAGCATTGAATTGGCCGGGACGCTTTTGGAATACGAAACCCTTGCTCGCAAGAAAATTGAGTTAAAAGAAGGAGAAACGCTCAATACATTGCAGCTGCGCTCTGAGCTTTTTGCAATTGCTCAAGTCTATTCTGAAAGAGGTTATGCTTACGCAAACGTTGTTCCTAAGTTTGACTTGGATGAAGAAAAAAACCTTGTGAACCTTGTCTACGAAGTTTCCCCAGGAAATAAAGTGTGGATCAATGAGATTAAAATTTCTGGCAACGAAAGAAACCGAGATAAAGTCATTCGCAGGGAGATGCAAATTGCAGAGGGCGAACTCTATGACTCTTCAAAAATTCGTGATTCAAAACAATCGATTCAAAGGCTTGCTCTTTTTGAAAATATAAATATTGCAACCCCGCGGGCAGGAAGTGATGAGTTTGTTGATATCGTCATTTCTGTAGAGGAAAGAGATCGTACGGGTTCCTTAAATATCGGAGCAGGATTCAATACGCTAGAGTCATTTCAACTGATTGGTTCTGTAGAAAAAAGAAGTGTCTTTGGTACTGGCGCGGATATTTCACTCAATGCACGCATTGGGAAAAGAACCAAATTATTCAATTTGAGTTACCGGGATGAACATTTTTTAGATTCCGATTGGGGTTTGGCTGTGAGTGCTTTCAATTTGGATCAGAGGTTCACCAGCTTTGATCTTCTTTCTAGAGGTGGGGTCATAGGTTTTGATTATCCTCTTTATGAAAAAGGACTCAAACGAATCAGGGCGGGAATTTCTTATAGCCTTGTGGACAAAGACTTGTCGAACTTGAGTCCAACCGTAGAAAGTTTATTTGCCGATGGAGTGACTTCGAGTACCACCCTAAGCTTAAGTCGAGATACTCGAAACCTTGTATTTGAGCCTACAGAAGGATCCCTTCTTAAAGTTACCAATGAAGTTGCCGGAACCATTTTAGGCGGAGACAACGATTTTAACAAACTCGAATTTGACGGGAGATGGTATTTCCCGTTTTTAGAGAAAAAAGGAATTCCCTTTTTGTCAAAGACAGTATTTTCTTTCAGGATCAACTCTGGTTATGTTGCTCCTCTGAAAGAGAACGGAAGAGTCCCCCTCTTTGAGCGGTACTTCCCAGGAGGAATTTTTACTTTGAGAGGCTTTGGTCTGAGAAGTTTGGGGCCCAAAATCAAAGTGGCTTCGTCTACCGATCCTGGGTCTTTTACAACGGGAAATTTTCTGATAGGAGGGAACAAGCAGCTGGTCTTCAATGCAGAATATATTTTCCCCATTATTCCTGCGGCCAATATTAAAGGTGTTCTGTTTTTCGATATGGGGAATGCTTTTGACAATGGAGAGAGCATGTTGACGCTCTCTGGGCAAAGGCAAAGCGTGGGTTTTGAATTGAGGTGGGTTTCCCCGATCGCTCCACTGCGCTTTGCTTGGGGCTTTCCACTGGATCAAAAAGAAGACGAGCAGTGGAGAAAGTTTGATTTGACAATTGGGGCACTGTTTTAGAAGTAAGTTATGAATAATGTAAGGAAAGAGAAGAAAATGAAAAAATTAACATTTTTGATGGTGGCAATGTCCTTTGTTGTGGTGTTTTCAAATCAAGTACAAGCTGACATGAAGGTGGCTGTTTTTGATGCACAAAAAGTCATTGATAATATTGATGAAGGCAAAAGCGCGGTGACGGCACTCGAAAAAGAGGCGGGAGAGAAGAAAAAGCTCATGGAAAAAAAGCAAAAAGAGTTGCTCGAGCTTAAGAGTGAAATTGATCGAGGGGCC
>JAGRAX010000063.1:0-6044 GCA_020434365.1 Bdellovibrionales bacterium | reverse complement strand
AAGAAGCAGCAGGATTTTGCAAAGAAGCAGCAAGAGTTTCAAAAGTTTTATATGGAGGCTCAAGGTGAGATTCAAAAGCAAGAGCTCGAAATGAGAAGTGAAATTTTCAAAAAAATAACAGCCGTCATAGAGAAAATGGGCAAAAGTGAAGCCTATGACTTTGTTTTGGAGAAAAATGAGGGCGGCGTAATCTTTGCAAAGTCCGGAGATATCACGGATAAAGTGATTGAGATGTATAATAAAGTTTATAAAAAAGAAGAAAAAAGTAAGGAAGGGAAAAAAGAAAAAAGTAAGCCCTTGTCTTGATGATTTTAACTTCTGTATGTATAAAGCTGCGTCTTATTCGCACGCAGGCGCGTAGCTCAGTGGGAGAGCGCTACCTTGACACGGTAGAGGTCGGCAGTTCAATCCTGCCCGCGCCTACCATGAAGACTAGGCCTTGCTTTTTTCGATGCTGCGTGCGTATACTGATTCGACAATATGAGCGGAACATGCAATTAGTACCTGACAATCAAAAAAGATCCTCTTTCTACGCACCCAATTTTTTATGCCTGATATGATTTCTTTAAGCTTACCCGATGGGAGCATTCAAAAGCACCCAAAGGGAATCACGCCTTTAGAGTTTGCGAGTTCGATTGGAGCGGGTCTGGCCAAAGCTTCCTACGCGGCTCTTGTCAATGGGAAGCTCACGGATTTAAGAGCGCCCATACTTGAAGATGCTCAGATTGAGATTGTGACTCAAAAGCACGACTTGGCTGGGGAGGTAGTTCGACATTCGGCTGAGCACATCATGGCCGATGCGGTTTCTCGTTTGTGGCCAAAGGTTCAAATCGATGTTGGAAGAACCGATCATAGTGAAAAGTTTCAATATGATTTTAAGATGGAGCGTAATTTTACGCCGGAAGATTTGGAAAAGATCCAAGAAACAATGGATCAAATTCTTGCAAGCAAAGTTCCTTTCGAACGTGAAGTTGTGAGTCGAGAAAAGGCAATTGAGCTGTTTTCGTCTATGGGGCAAGAACTCAAAGTGTCCAGAATCAAAGATATTCCAGAGGACCAGGATATTACACTGTATCGTCACGGAGACTTTGTGGATCTATGCAGGGGACCTCATGTTCAACACGCAGGTCAAATTGGAGCGCTGATGCTTCTAGATTCTTCATCCTCCTATTGGAGAGGAGATGAGAGCAATATCGCACTTCAGAGGATCTATGGTACGGCCTTTTTAAGTAAAAAAGATTTAAAAGAATATGTTCAGCACTTGGAAGAAACCAAAAAGAGAGACCATAGGCGCTTGGGCAAGCAGCTCGATCTTTTTAGCATTTCAGAAGATGTCGGTCCGGGTTTGGTATTGTGGCATCCTAAGGGAGCTTTGGTTCGCCACCTGATTGAAGATTTTTGGAAAAAGAAACATCTACAGGCGGGATATGAGTTTGTAAACTCCCCCCATGTAGCTCGTCGCCATCTGTGGGATACTTCAGGTCATACAGGTTTTTACGATGAAAATATGTTTCGTCCAATGGAAGTTGAAGACCAAGCGTATCAGCTCAAACCCATGAATTGCCCTTTTCACATACAAATTTACAAGTCAAAGCTACGAAGTTATCGAGATTTTCCCCTTCGTTATGCAGAGCTCGGCACGGTGTATCGATATGAGCGTTCAGGGGTATTGCATGGATTGATGAGGGTGAGAGGATTTACACAAGATGATGCTCATTTGTTTGTGGCGCCTCAGCAGTTGAGAGAAGAAATTGAAAAGGTTTTGGAGTTTGTTCTCTCTATTTTTAAGGCTTTTGCATTTGAGGAATTTGAATTTTACTTGTCAACTCGGCCTGAGAAATCTGTGGGCTCAGATGAAAACTGGGATATTGCTACAAAGGCCTTAAAAGGAGCTTTAGAGGCCAAAAACCTAAAGTATATTGAAGATCCAGGAGAGGGTGTTTTTTACGGTCCTAAGATTGACATTAAGATCCAAGATTCGATTGGAAGAAAATGGCAGTGTTCCACCATTCAAGCAGATTTTTCATTACCAGAGCGTTTTGAATTGGATTATGTGTCAAGTGACGGAAGCCGGCAAACTCCTATTATGTTGCATCGCGCGCTTCTGGGCTCCATTGAACGTTTTTTTGGGATTCTTGTTGAGCATTACGAGGGAGCTTTCCCTTTATGGCTCAGTCCTGTTCAAATGAAAGTTCTTCCGATTACAGATGCCCAATTGGACTACGCAAAAGAAGTTCAAGGCCAGTTGATAGAACAAGGGTTTCGTGTGGAGCTCGATGATCGCAGTGAAAAACTGGGCTATAAAGTACGAGAAGCCCAGCTCGAAAAAATTCCATATGTCTTAGTGATTGGAGCTCAAGAGCAGGAGGCTCAAGAGTTGGCCATTCGCAAACGTGGAGGAGAAAAGTTACCCAACATGAAGTTGGGCGCATTTATTGAACAAGCCTTATCGGAGGTCAAACTACATTCGTGAAAAAACAAAACAATGGACTAAGAGTCAATCATCGCATTCGTGTGCCACAAGTTCGGGTCATTGCTCCTGATGGGGAGCAGCTTGGAGTTCTGGATACTTCAGAAGCTTTACGACAAGCTTCTGAAGTTTACAATCTAGACCTGATAGAAGTATCTCCCTTTGCAAAGCCTCCAGTATGTAAAATTATGGATTTTGGGAAGTACAAATACCAGCAAAAAAAGAAGAGCCAAGAAGCCAAAAAAAATCAAAACATCATTGTCGTCAAAGAAATCAAACTTAGACCCAATACAGATAGCCATGACCTCAATGTCAAAACCAAACATATTGATCGCTTTGTAAAAGAAGGGAACAAAGTTAAGGTTACGGTTCGCTTTAGAGGAAGGGAAGTTGTGCATGCGGACATAGGTCGTGTGGCCTTGGATCGGATTATTGCCAATCTTGGGGATGATGTTCTTTTGGAGCAAGAACCAAAACTCGAAGGAAAAAATATGACGATGGTCTTGGCACCCAGACAAAAATAAGGTATAGCCAGGGGCTCTTTGGTGTGAGAGCTCTGTAATGAAGGGGCTTGAGCTCTGAGTTTAAGCATAAGTGCTTGTTTTAAAAGGGAAAAAGGTAAAGTTATGTCAAAAATGAAAACCAAAAAAGGCGCCGCAAAGCGCGTTCGCGTGACGAAGTCTGGGAAAATTAAGCTCAAACGTTCTCATTTAAGACATATTTTGACGCCAAAAACAACAAAGCAAAAACGCCAAAAGCGTGGTGCGATGTATGCGTCTCCAGCAGATGAAAAAGCGCTGCAAAGAGCAATTCCATACGGAATTAAGTAAGTATCGATAAACGTTAAATAGTAAATGTAGGGTGTAGATATGGCCAGAGTAAAAAGAGGATTCAAAGCAAGACGTAGAAAAAAGAAAGTCTTGAATCAGGTCGAAGGTTTTTTTGGACGTCGTAAAAATTGTTACCGAACCGCACGTGAGGCTTTGGATCACGCTCTTCAAGATGCGTATATTGGAAGAAAGCAAAAGAAAAGAAATTTTAGATCCTTGTGGATTACAAGAATCAATGCGGCTGCAAGGCTTCATGGCACGACATATTCTCGTTTGATGGCAGCTTTGAAACAAGCAGGTATCGAACTTGATCGTAAAACGTTGTCTCACATTGCAATCTCAGACCCCAAGGGCTTCGAAAAAATTGTGGGCTCGACCAATCTTGGGTGACGGAAGATCTTCAAAGCATTGAAAGGGATTTTTCTCAATCCCTTGAGCAAGTCAAAAATTTGAAGGAACTTGAGGAGCTTCGTGTTCGCTTTTTGGGAAAAAAAGGTACGCTGACACTAAGTTTACGTTCCATCGGAAGCCTCCCCGCATCTGAGAGACCTGGTTTTGGTGAAGAAGTCAATCAGTTGCGCAGATCTTTTGAAGACTCCTTAACAAAACAAAAATCCAAGCTTGAAGATGATGCAATCTCGCAGTCTCTTTCGCAGAACTGTCTGGATGTTACTATGCCAGGGAGGAAAAGAAGTGGGGGAAGTCTTCATCCTTTAAGACAGGTAGAAAATGAGTTGGTGAAAGCTTTTCAAAGCTTGGGTTTTTCTGTGGAGACCGGCCCTGAAATTGAAACCGATTTTTATAATTTTGAGGCCTTGAACTTTCCTCAAGATCACCCTGCAAGAGATATGCAAGATACTTTTTTTCTTTCAGATGGAAGGGTCTTGCGGACACATACTTCTCCTGTGCAAGTTCGTTTGATGGAGAGTAAAAAGCCTCCTTTACAAGTTATTGTTCCGGGTCGCGTATATCGCCACGATAGTGATGTTACTCATTCTCCTGTTTTTCATCAGGTCGAAGGTTTGTGTGTGGGACCTGATGTATCATTTGCTCATTTGAAAGGCAGCTTAGAAGCTTTTGTAAAAATGATCTTTGGCTCCAATGCCAAAGTGAGATTTCGACCAAGCTTTTTTCCTTTTACAGAGCCTAGCGCTGAAATTGATGTAATGGGCCCTAAAGGTTGGATGGAAATTCTGGGCTGCGGAATGGTTGACCCAAATGTGTTTCAAAAAGTTGGAGCATCATGGGAAGAAAGAGGGGAAGATAGCCCTTATGATCCAGAGGAAATTTCAGGATTTGCCTTTGGAATTGGAGTGGAGAGAATTGCCATGATTTTGCATGGGATTGATAACATCAAATCTTTTTATGAAAACGATCAACGTTTTCTCTCCCAATTTGTGTAACAAGAGGCATTATGAAATTTCCCTTAAGTTGGTTGCAATCCTATTTTTCTCAGGACCTCGAATCAGAAAAAGTCATTGACGCTTTTTTTTCCGTTGGCCTAGAAGTAGATCAAGTAATCGAATTGGGAAAAGATCTCGACTTGGTCATTAAAGCTAAAGTTGAGTCCTTTGTATCACATCCTGATGCGGATTCTCTGTCTCTTTGCCAGGTCAATACGGGCCAGGAAGTTTTATCAATTGTGTGTGGGGCAAAAAATTTTGTGGCTGGAGACTTTGTAGCTCTTGCGATGATTGGTGCGAAACTTCCCAACGGGTTGAAAATAAAAAAATCCAAGATTCGGGGACAAGAGTCTTTTGGAATGCTTTGTTCTGAAAGTGAGCTCGGATTGGCTGAAACTTCTGAAGGAATTTTGATTATACCTGCAGATGATCAAAACCCTCTGGGGGAGCCGATTGCGAAAGTGTTGGGTCTTGAAGATATTCAAATTGAGTTGGAACTCACTCCCAATCGAGGGGATTGTTTGAGCATTGAAGGCTTGGTTCGTGAAGTAGCGGCTTCATTGGAATTGAGTTCAAAGATTCAGGGTTCGGAATCCCGAGGAGAAAACAATCATTCCATAGAAGTTGAGATTGAAGAGCCTGAGGCTTGTCCGCGATATAGTCTTCATCGCCTGTCAGATATTGCAGTTCAGAGCAGCACTTCTCTGGTGCAGCGCCGACTTGAACGTTGTGGAGTTCGAAGCATAGATCACGTTGTGGATATCACCAATTATGTGATGCTCGAAATGGGGCAGCCCATGCATGCATTTGACGCGGACAAGGTTATCGGTGGGATTCGAGTGCGTTACGCAAAAGAAGGTGAAAACTTACTGTGTCTCGATGATATAGAGAGAGTTTTAGATCCTGCGGATCTCATCATTGCCGATGATGAAGGACCACTTGCACTTGCAGGTGTGATGGGAGGTCAAAGAAGCTCGGTCGACCAGAATACAAAAAATATATTGTTGGAAAGTGCGCACTTTGATCCAAGTGTAGTGAGGCTCAGTTCAAAACGACACCATATAAGTACAGAGTCTTCACGGAGATTCGAACGGGTAGTGGATCCATGTTTGTCTTGGTCGGCAGCCAGTCGAGCTGTAGAGATGCTCATTGAATATGGGGCCAAGGTAGAGAAAAAAATTGATGTCATCAAAGGAGAGTTTCAAGCACGAGAGATTTTTCTTCGTAAGAGTAAGATTCAAAAAATTTTGGGAGCGGATCTTGAAGATGCGGGTCAGATTTTATCCCGCTTGGGCTTCTCTTTATCCAAAATGGATGAAGGATGGATGGTGCGTGTACCTA
>JAGRAX010000062.1 GCA_020434365.1 Bdellovibrionales bacterium | reverse complement strand
CTGCGTCCCTAAGGGCATGCTGGTGGCATAATACTTGGGCTTTCCGGGAACCAGATTTTCTGGAGACTTCACGTAAGGTAAGATTTTTTCCTTGGGCATGCGACAGGCAACCATCCCCGCAAGACCCGCAGACGCGCCCATCAACTGTACAAATTGACGACGACTCACTTCAGAAGTCATTTCGGAGGCGCCTTCTGGAAATTCTCGATGTAAAAAATCCAAATATTCCTTTGAGCCCTGCTTTTGCTCTAGGCTTCTCCAATATTGATCTTGCTTTTGTACTTTGTTTTCCATGTTCCTCTTACCTATGACACGCACTACACTGAAGCGAAGGTGAAATTTTTCCGCTGCTCACTAAAGACTGCGCCAATCGTTGGTCTTCGGGTGAAGCTTCCCAATTCATATTGGTCACTTGAGAACGAGGTCGAAGATGAGGCGCAGGATTACGGTGACAATCGAGACACCATCCCATACTTAGAGCTTCCTTACGCGTCACTTTTTCCATGCGAGAAACATCTCCATGACAGCTCTTACAGGACACACCTGCATGAATGTGAAGGCTGTGATTGAAATACGCATAGTCTGGCAGGTCATGAACCCTAACCCACTCAATAGGTTTTCCTGTGTTCCAACTTTCATACAGCGGCGCAAGCTTGGGGTTATCTTTACCAATCATGCTATGACAATTCATACATACTTGTGTAGAGGGAATTCCCGCAAAAGCAGTATTCTCAACACTGCTGTGACAATAGCGACAGTCAATGCCGAGATCCCCGGCATGAAGTTTGTGACTGTAGTCTATGGGCTGCTTAGGCTGATAGCCAACCTCTGTATACTCTGGAGAAAAGTAGTACCAAATAAAAAGTGTAGCTCCCACAACTGCGATACCTTTAAGGAGCCCCAAGGCAGGAACCACGTAATTCGCCCATTTTGGAAAAATCTGTTTCAAAATCCCTCTATCCGTTTCATGTAGTAGTGAAAACTCGGAGTTCTTACTACTCTTTTTTGCTCAAAAATCAATCCTTAAGACCCTATTTTCATGGCCTTTTTTTGATAATGAATTTCATTATTACTAATTAACGTTTCGATACTGAGAAAAAAGAAAAAGAGCGTGCTGACCTGCCCGGTGCTGCCTACACTCCTTGACAAAAGCGTATAGATCTAGAAATCGATCTCGAAGATCGATTTCTAGATCGGGTAAAAAAGCTCCGTAGCCTTCATTAGGACTTGGCATGCACATCGCTCCTCCCAAACAAGCCCAACTGATATCGGCTGCAGAGAGTCGATCCCCAAACAAAAAGGGTCTTCCATCAGACAACATCTTCTCCACTCGGTCATATGCCCGACGAAGTTGGTCTTTGGAAATCTGTGACTGTTTCTCAGTTACCACCAGACCTTTTTCGATCAGGACCTTGATCCAAGGAAAGCTCAGATCAAAAAGTTTGGCTTGAATGGGGCCAACATTGTGTATCGCGAGCTTTCTCATCAGATTTCGATCTTGCAAGACGCTGTGATAAAAAACCTTTCGAAGACCTGGCCCAACTTCGGCCTTGCAATATTGATCAAAAGCTATCATCTCCTGATCAAAAGCCAAGCCTGGCTTGACTGAGGAAAAACGGTCTATAACATAGCTTACAATCGATGAGGAGTCGCTCAAACACTCTCCTCTGTCAGTATATACGACAGGCGTAGAAAATCTGGAGGATTGAGAATCCTTCTTTCCTTTCAAACCCACAACCCATGGAAGCACAGCAAAATGAAGCACCGGCATTAGGGCTCTCTCAACATAAGGAATTTGATATAGATCCAAAACCCATCTCACTTTCTCCACATAGGGAGAAAAGTGAATGGCTGTGAGCCTAAACGGTTTTTGTATTTTTGGATGCAATATTGACGGTCCCAGATCAATTGACCTTAGCATGGTCCAAAAGAAGTTTGACAAGCTCATCATCATTCATCAGCGCCTCAATTTCTGCCCTTTTGTCTGAAACTTCAATTTGCTTTTTTGCAGCCGCGCTCGAAGGCTCTTTTGGCAAATTCTCAGGAGCGCCCTTGGAAACCACCTGTCCAATACTTTTTTGAATACTCGGACCAGGCTGCATTTTTTTCTTGAGCCATGTCATTTGGGATTTGATTCTTGTGATCACGTCATCTTTGCCCAAAGGGTTATAGGTCGAAGCGACTTGATAAAAACGACTCTCTAAAAGTTTGGGTGCCCAGGAGCGTATATTTCTTTCAGGTACCAGGTTGACAAAAAACAACAAAATGAACACAAGGCAGATGGCTTTGAGAGATCCGAGCAGTCCACCGCCCAGTCGATTCATGGCCTTAAGCTCTGTCATTTGATTGACAAAACTTTTTTCGATCAGAACTCCCAGCAATCGAATTACTGTATAGATTGCGATGGACGCCAAAAACAAAGACAGGGGTCTTGCTATGGTCTGTGAGGTTCCCAAGCTTTGTCCCAAAATCTGGGCAAGCATTTGACCCAAACTCGAAGAAAACAAAAACACACCGACAATACCCACAATCGAACTGACCTGACTGACCACACCTCGAAACATTCCCAGAACAACAAAGACTCCGATTACAAGGAGAAAAAACACATCAATCATGGGCATTTCATCCTAGCGTTTTTTCTTTTCTTTTGAGTCATCTTTTTTCATCGTAACAAACAGATTTTGTTTTCCTCGCACGACAAGCATGAGGAATCTTTTTCCATCTGGCAACTTTTCAATGGCTTGCAGCGCCTGATGGTAATCCTGCATGGATTCTATGTCGACCTTGGTATTGCCAAACTTTATTTGAGTGATGACATCGCCCCGTTGCAGCCCTGCATTGAATGCCTGCTTGTCTAAGCTTTGGTCTATTTTCGATACCACTACGCCTTTAAGCTTTGGATCGAGTCCCAGAGCTTTCTTGATGGGTGATGACAAGGGCTCTACCTTCATTCCCAATGGACTTTCAACCTCTTTGGGCTGGGTTTCTACAGGGCTTTGTTCATCTTCGAGCTCCGTAATCTGACTTTGTATTTTCTTGGTCTTGCCATCTCGAATCACTTCAATCTCAACTTCTTTACCTACCTTGCTGGCTGCCACCATGATAGGGAGCTTGTGCCAATCTTTTACCTCTTTCCCATCATATTTTACGATGACATCTCCGGCTTTGAGGCCTGCTTTATCAGCAGGAGACCCTTCTACAACCTGAGCTACCAAAGCGCCCTTCTTTGATTGCAACTCCAGGGCCTTGACCAAATCATGCGTAACTTTTTGAACCATAACGCCCAACTGGCCTCTCACCACTCGTCCAGACTCTTTGAGCTGAAGCAAAATTTGCTTGGCCAAATTGATGGGAATGGCAAAGCCTATGCCCTGACCAGAAGCCAAAATGGCCGTGTTGATCCCTATGACCTCACCGTAGAGATTGAGAAGAGGGCCTCCTGAATTTCCTGGATTGATCGAAGCGTCGGTCTGAATGAAATCATCATATTGCCCTACAATTCCTATGGACCTTTCCTTGGCGCTGATGATTCCCTGAGTCACCGAATAACTTAGGCCAAAAGGGTTGCCAATGGCTATGGCAATCTCTCCCACTTTCATGGCATCGGAGTCGCCCAGAATGACGCTACGTAATTTTTTACCTTTGGGATCTACCTTCAAAAGAGCAACATCTGTTTTGGGATCTCTGCCTACAACTTGAGCTTTGAGCTCTGATTCATCACTAAAAATCACCGTGATGTCCTTGGCTTTTTCGACCACATGGTTATTGGTCACGATGTATCCAGATTCACTGATCACAAATCCCGAACCCAAACTCGAAGCCTGCGAACCGGGCCCCTGCTGAGGGTGCAAGGGATTTTGTCCTCCAAAAAACCTTTCAAATAAATCCCCAAAAGGATCTTGCGCTCCGGACCTTCCTTGAAAATAAGGATGAGAAGAAGTCTCTCGCGTCGTGCTGATATTGACCACAGCTTCTCTGACCGCCTCCGAAACCTGCAAATAAATCTGGGGGCTCAAGGAACTTGCTTGTGTATTGACCCTCTGTTTCGGGTGGTCTTTGCCCTCTTTCCATAGGCTTTCAGCTTGCGATAGATGTGGAATCAAACACAATACAATCAATATCGGTTTACTTAATTTCATGACGCTCACTCCTCCAAAAGATGATGATATCCCTATTACTAAACCCATAAAGAGAAAGTTCAAGTTTTGAACTCTATATCGAGCAAGTCATCAACTCGTCGAAACAAGGAGTTTTTCTTGACGTTTTACATATTGCAATATAGGGCAATATACGTTACGACATGAAACACTTGACATAAATAATGCGTCATGTTAATTTCTGTGCGTATACAAACTACAGTTTCTTTCGTCATGAGTCATGACGGTAGGAAGGTGCGGAGAAGAAACTGTGTTGATTTTTTTTAGCGCTAGGTTACATTGCCGTAAGAACGCATTGTACGAGCAACGAGGAGAAAAAATATGGGATCATTTAGAGATCAAGCCACGGTCGACCGCTTCGAAAAAAGGCGTATTCCCCGTTTTCCAGTTCAGCTTCCTGCAACCATCGGACATGAAGAAGCAGACCTTTCTTCGATCTGCACCAATTTAAGTTCAAACGGAGTATCCATAGAGACCTCAAAGAAAGTACAAGTCGGACAAAAGCTTTTTGTACAAATCACTCTGGCTTCAGGGCAAAGCCGACTCAAAATGCAAGGCCTCATCGTATGGAAACGAAAAGTCCAAGCCATGGACCCCAAAGCCAACGAGGTCTCAGAAATTGGCATTCGTTTCATTCGACCTCTTCCCTCACCTTGGAAAAATCCAGGCGAGCAGGACTACCCTATGGAACCTGAATACGAAGGATTTGAGCAGGAAGATCTTCCCGATTTCATTCCTTTCAAACCCTAAAAAAAGCGCAGCTTCCATCAAGAGACTGTAACCCAGAGGTCCCTGGGACCGAATTCCCTCTTGATGAAACGCAAAAAATATAGCAAAAGAGTTTTCACCATCATTGCAATGAGCGCCCTGTGTATTGGGGTTTTTGGAAAGGTACAACACGCCATGAGTTACGAAGTCAAACCCTTTGATAAAAAGAAAGTTCTAGAATCTCTCAAAGAAGAACAGCGTAAGGTTACGCAACAAGAAGGAACCGAGGCCCCTTTCAAAAATGAATATTGGGATCACAAAGAAGAAGGAATCTATGTAGATGTCGTTTCTGGAGAGCCTCTCTTTAGCTCCACACACAAATTTGATTCTGGCTCAGGCTGGCCAAGTTTTTGGGACGTCATCGATAAAACGTACATTCAGAAAAAAGAAGATCGAAAACTTTTTCTCATCAAGCGCATCGAAGTTCGTAGCAGCAAGGCAGACTCTCACTTGGGACATCTCTTTGATGACGGACCCAAAGAAAAAACCGGCCTTCGGTACTGTATCAACTCTGCTGCTTTAAAATTCATCCCCAAAAAAGACATGAAAGAAAAAGGTTATGGAGAATATTTGAGTCTTTTTGAAAATCCCAAGGCCATTCAAAACAAAAAAAAGCAAGGCCCCAAAAGTCCCACGACCTAAGAGACCCAACAAAGGAGCTCAGCTCAGTTGTTGGCTCCTTTGTATGATCTTTCGATTGCCTAAGAATCAGTCACATGCTTCGATGCGTTCAATGACCTTTGCAGGAAAAACTTGCCTGCCCTGGTCCTCAGCTTCTCGACCCTTTGAAACATAAGAATTTCCAGTCCCGCAGGATGAGGTTTGTCTAGTTTTTAGTCTATAAAAACGAATGACTCGACAACTCGGGCCTTCTTGCTCTGCACCATCACGAGGTCCATAAACCTCATCATCCCAAATCTCCCGGGACTGATGTGAAAACACATACTGGCATCCGTTTTCTGTGATTGTCTTGGTAGATTCCTCAATATACGCAACATCCGCAGCTTGACCCGCTTGACTATCAATACAAATAACGGAAGTAGATTTTCCCTCTCCTTCTCCCATCCAAGTTTCTCCGCCACATCGATCTTTGTTGTATGGAAAAGACAGTCCAGAATTCTCTTGCGCCATCGCATGGCTTGCCACAAAAAACCCACACAAGATCCAAAACAAGTTCAACTTCTTCATATCTATCTCTTACGCTAAAAAAATGATCTAAAGATTAGTTTTCACAGACAATCTCAGGATATAAAACGGTTTTGCTGATCAAACCTGTTTCATCGTAGTTGCTATCATATCCACTCCAAGAACCTTCTCCTTGGGCTCCTACTTGAGAAACATACGAAACCTGACAATAGCGACCCCCTTCAAGTTCAGTCATCCCGATGACTGACTCATATTTGTAGTCGCCAAGGTATTGTTTGATTTCACTACTATCAATGTATTGATACCCATCGATATAGATAATCCGCTCTTCATCAGAATTTTCCTTATCGATGCTTTCTGCATAATCCTCATCCGTATAGTAGTTTGAATACCCAGCCCAATCATTCATTTTTTGAGCATGAGCCGCGGAAACCCCTACGCAAAGCAAACATACACTCCAAAATACATATCTCATCTTTGATTCCCCCGTGTTTTGTGATTTATCTTCGAGATAAGATAAAACATAAGCTTTTTTTAAATGCAATAAGTTTTATATAAAAAAATATTATCTACCTCATCGCAAAAAATTCCCACTCCCGTAGATCTTGAACCTACCGATAAGACCTTTCATTGCGGCCTGGATCAGGCATATTGTTGACTCAAGCTGTAATGCCCCCCATAATATAAGCACTCATGAAGATTCGTATCGGCGGCGTCCCTGAACATTTCAATTATCCTTGGCAGCTTTTGACAGAATCTACTCAGCTCAAAAAAGAAGGCGTTGAAATTGAGTGGACAGATTATCCTGGGGGCACCGGGGCCATGTGCAGCTCCCTAGAAGACGATGAACTTGATATGGCGGTGGTATTGACCGAAGGCATTGTCAAAAGCATTTTACAAGGCAACCCAAGCAAGATTCTAAGTTTTTATGTCTACAGTCCGCTCATCTGGGGCATTCATGTTTCGCAGAGAAGTAAAATTCGAAAATTAGAGGAATTGGATCGACCCAAATATGCCATCAGCTCCTACGGATCTGGATCGCACCTGATGGCGATGATTGACGCCAAAATACGTGAAAAAGCCATTCATGAGTCGCAGTTTGTTCAGGTCTTTGATCTCGATGGCGCACGGCGCGCCCTAAAAAACGGCAAAGCCGATGTGTTTTTTTGGGAAAAATACACGACCAGCCCCTTTGTTGAGAGTTTTGAATTTGCTCGAATCGCCGAGAGGCCTTCTCCTTGGCCATGCTTTGTCATCGCTGTTGCGCCCTCCTTTTTGAAAGCCAATCAATCCAAAATTGGTATTCTCCTCAAAGCACTTCAGAAGCAATGCGATGACATCAAAAACTCTTCGGAATCCTACCAAGAAATCAGTCAAGTCTATGATCTGCCCTACTCAATGACAATGGACTGGCTCAATGGAACCCGTTGGCGCATCAGCCAAAAAAACCTAGATCAGGTCCTTCACACGGTTCAATTGGCTCTTTTAAAATTTGGAATGACCAAAGCCAAACTTCCCACAGATCATTTTATTGCAACACCCTGACCCGCCCAAGCAAAGCAAATACGGGAGTTTCAACAAAGTTTTTGCTATACTCCCAGCGCTGTGAATTTGTATTTTGACCACAATGCTACGAGTCCTCTTAGACAACGCGTTAGAGAGGGAATCATTCGCGCCCTCAAAGAAGGCATCGGAGCCAATCCTTCTTCTGTCCATCGAGAGGGAAGAAAAGCCAAAAAGCACCTGGAAAATGCCAGGCAAAACATTGCGAAGCATTTCTCCTGCGCGCCATCGCAAATTCTTTTTACTTCCGGCGCTTGCGAATCGATTCGAATCGCATGGGAAAAATACTCTCACACAAACTCAAAAATCTTAACCAGCCCGATAGAGCACTCATGTGTTTTATCCAGCGCCAAAAAAGCGCAAAGGCAAGGAAGCCAAGTCGATGTTTTAAAAGTTCTGTCATCAGGGGCGCTTTCTGATTCCGCTGCAAAACATGACTATGATTTTATCAGTCTACAAAAGGCCAACAACGAGACAGGCCTACTCTATGACTTGTCCCCCTATCGATCGCATTTGGGTCCAAAAGGAGTGATGTTTTGCGACGCCGTTCAAGCCGCCGGAAAAACCGAGCTCAGTTTTTCTACGAAGCCCTATGACCTCATGGCGATTGCCGGGCATAAGCTTGGCGCATTGTCTGGAATCGGAATGCTGATATTCAAAGACGCATCGATGATTGAGCCCATTCTGGAAGGCTCTCAGGAAAGAGGCCTAAGAGCTGGTACTGAAAATCTTTTGGGAATATTGAGCGTGGACTATGCCCTGCAAGAGCTTAAGGAATCAGGTGAGAAAGAGCAGCAGAGCATTCGTCAACTTCGAGATGATTTTGAAAAGGAGCTCAAACAACGCATATCAGACATTGAAATCACAGGAGAACAACTCCCTCGTCTTTATAATACTTCTCATGTGCAATTTAGAGGACTCGACGGCGAATCCTTGGTCACGGCATTGGACCTTGAAGGTTTTTGTGTTTCGATGGGCTCTGCCTGCTCTTCGGGCACCATAGAGCCTTCCCATGTATTGTTGGCGATGGGAATGAGCCGAAAAAGCGCCCTTTCCTCTCTACGCTTCTCTTTTGGCTGGAACCATCGTCAAGAAGACATTGAAAAACTCCTCGATAGTTTACCTGCCATTGTGGATCGGGTAAGAAAGGGCTAGAACCGCGCCCATGAATATACTTTCAGATACAAAAACAATCATTGCCTTGGGGTTTTTACTTCTCGGAATTCTGATTCTTTCTACAAGCAAACTCCCAGAATCCACTCAGTATTATCTCACAGTAGATGAGCTGCTGCTTTCAGAAAAAAGTTATGCAGGACAAAACATCAAAGTAGCGGGATTGGTGGTAGAAAACTCGGTAGACAGAGACGCACAACACTCGACATGGAATTTTTTGGTCCGTCATGAAAATCAAAGCCTCGCCGTTTTCTTTGAAGGCGCAATGCCCGATACCTTTTCAGATAAAGCCGAGGTTGTATTGACAGGACGCTATGACGAAAGCTCTCGCCAGTTTATTGCAACGCAGGTCCTTGCAAAATGTGCATCTCGATACGAGGAAAAACTCAATCGACCTCTCGAAGAGAAGGAAAACAAGACCAAAGATGCATGAACTCGGACAAAGTTTTATTCTTTTTGCACTCGTAAGCAGCCTGTACACCATCGGAGCGTCACTTCTGGGTGGAAAATTTTCTCATTTGGCTTGGGTCAAAAGTGCACAAAGGAGCCTTTGGGCAAGTTCACTCTTGATTCTGGGCGCAAGCCTTACACTGATTGCCGCGCTTCTTACGGATAACTTTAATTTCCAATATGTATATCAATACAGCAACAGCACCATGCCAAGCTTCTATAAGTTTGCATCCTTTTGGGGTGGACAAAATGGCTCTCTCTTATTTTGGGTTCTCATACTCTCAGTCTACTCAAGCCTCGTAACCTTCTTCCATCGAAACAAAAATCTAGATCTCATGCCTTTTGTCATCACGACACTTTCATGCATTCAGGCTTTCTTTTTGATCCTACTTTTTTTCGAGGCCAATCCCTTTGATCTCATGCCTTTTTCTGTTGTGGACGGACGAGGTCTCAATCCACTTCTTCAGAATTATTACATGATCATACATCCGCCTTCTCTCTACCTTGGCTATGTAGGCATGTCTGTGCCATTTGCTTTTGCGATGGCCGCTTTGATCTCGGGTCGACTCGACAATCAATGGATTTTATTGATTCGGCGTTGGACTCTTACAGCTTGGTTTTTCCTTTCTTTGGGAAATCTTCTGGGGGCATCCTGGGCTTATGAAGTTCTGGGATGGGGAGGATACTGGGCTTGGGATCCTGTTGAAAATGCAGCCTTCATGCCCTGGCTGTCAGCTTCTGCTTTTTTACATTCGGTGATCATTCAGGAAAAGCGCAACATGCTCAAAACATGGAACATGGCTCTGGTCATTCTATCTTTTGTACTCACACTAACGGGCACTTTCCTCACACGTTCGGGCATCGTGTCGTCAGTTCACTCTTTTGCACAATCCGACATCGGGACCTACTTTTTGTGCTTTCTTATCTTTGTTCTTGTCATTTCGGGAGGACTCTTGATCTACAGACTTCCAAAATTAAAAAATGCTAGTCGCTTGGATTCCATATG
Source organism: Bdellovibrionales bacterium (assembly GCA_020434365.1). Classification (GTDB taxonomy): domain Bacteria; phylum Bdellovibrionota_G; class JALEGL01; order JALEGL01; family JAGRMV01; genus JAGRAX01. The sequence goes on along the minus strand of JAGRAX010000062.1, from coordinate 923 downwards.
GTCGAGGGAAGCGGCCTTTCTTTTGAATAACCTTGTTCTTGTTGGGGCTGCCTTTGCAATTTTGTGGGGTACTTTATTCCCTGTCCTTTCTGAAGCCCTGCGTGGAATCAAGATCACCGTGGGTGCGCCTTATTTCAACAAAGTCATGGTTCCCATTGGCTTGGCTCTTTTGCTGCTCACAGGCATCGGCCCCATCATCGCATGGAAAAAAACCACCGTAGAACAACTCAAAAAGAATTTTCTCTGGCCCATCCTTGCATGTGTAGCAACTTCTATTCCTGTATATTTTTTCGTTTCTCCATCTGTACCGGTAGTGCTTTCGTTCTCTTTCTGCGCATTTGTACTCGCGACCATTTACTTGGAATATTACAAGGGCATTACAATTAGAATATCCACACTCAAAGAAAGTTTTAGCACAGCATTGATCCGACTCGTCTCCAAAAATGAACGAAGATACGGCGGATATATTGTGCATTTCGGAATTGTATTGCTTTTCATTGGATTTACGGGCTCGGCTTTTAAGATCGAAAAAGAAACCCGCGTCAAACAAGGGGACTACTTCGAAATTGGTGACTACACCATTCAATTCGACCAAGTGACTCCAACTCAAAATGCACACAAAGATGTCATCACGGCCCGTTTTTCCATATGGAAAAATCAAGTCCCTTTTGCCTATATGGATGCATCAAAAGTATTTTATCGGAGTCAAATCCCGGGGGAACCCGCGCAGCCTTCGACCGAAGCTTCGATCCGAAGAAGTTTGATTGAAGACTTGTATCTTGCTCTGATTTCTTTTGAACCCGAAAATCGCTCAATCTATGTCAAAGCCATTGTAAATCCCTTGGTTCAATGGATATGGATCGGAGGACTGTTTCTTATTTTAGGAACAGTGGTGGTCATGTGGCCTAAAAACCGACTTTCGA
>JAGRAX010000061.1 GCA_020434365.1 Bdellovibrionales bacterium | reverse complement strand
CGCCTCCTCGGCGTCAGCCCCGCCACTCCTCGAATCCTCTGTACTTCCTCTTGGCTTTGAAACTACTCGCTTATCTTGTAACTCCTTGCGGGGACTCGAACCCAAGGGTTCGCCTATCTCTCTGGTCGGCTATTCGCCTCCTCGGCGTCAGCCCCTATTAAACGTAGAAGCAACTGTTTTACGGTTTATCTCCCAGGGCTGTGGCAAACGGCTTCTATGTTATGACCGTCGGGATCCAATACAAAAGCTCCATAGTAATTTGCATGATATTTCGGTCGTATGCCAGGCCTACCATTGTCTTTTCCACCAGCAGAAAGAGCTAACCGATAAAATTCATCAACCTGCTCACGGTTTTCCACTCTAAAGGCTACATGAAGCAGGGGTCTGGTACCTAGCCCCTCACTGATCCATACATCCGTCTTCAAAGAGTCTTCCCATCCAAAAATTAAGATTCCTCGTTCATTTTTCAGAGGAGCTTCCGTTATGCTCTTGTATCCAAGAGGCGCCAGAGCATGATCATAGAAATGTAGGCTTTTTTTCAGGTCAGAGACTTGAATGGCAATGTGATCAATCATCATATTTCTTTATTTGAATCTTAGAAGTTTGCCAACTCACTGGCATTAGAGTTAAAGGCACCCAAAAAATCTCAAAACCCTTTATCATTTCTAACATAATAATAGGCCTTGCAGTGCTAGGTTGCGCTATGCTATGTGTCAGCCTGATTTGCCAACCCCACAAAAGGAGTGGAATATGAGAAGTTTTGGTATGCTGTGGAGTGTATTTGTGTTTTGTGCTGCGTTCTCATCGTACTCAGCTGCCGTAGCTGATACAGAGTGGTGCAATGTTGCTTCGGACTTTGTGAAAGTCCCAGGTCATGGAAGGAAAACCGTGAGCATTTGGACTCGCAAACCAGCTGGTCTTGAATGCGATTCGGCCACACAGCCTCGGGATCTTGAAGATGCATGGATGACCTGCGCAAATTTGACTCCAGAACGTTACTATTCACATAAATGCCCTGGTGGAGGGTACTCTGTAAAAGCCCAACATAATTATGAGCTTTATACAGAATATTATGGACTGTTTCTTGAATCTCTAAGCAAACCGGACAAACCAGGTATCAATGGAAAAGGATGCCGAGTCGATGAAACGGCTACATTCTCTTGGGATGAAAAAGTCTACTGTTTTCGTAGATAGATTTGACTCGCAATCTCAGAGGCCTGTTTAAATAAAAAACTTGTGTCTCCTTCCTTTGGTTCATATATCAATAGGGCATGAACAAGGATCGACATATCGTGGCTATAGGTGGCGGTGGATTTCGGCTTGAGCCCGATAATTTGCTTCTCGAAACCTACATTTTATCTCTCTGTGCGATAGAAAAACCCAAAGTTGGATTTTTGCCTACGGCCAGTGCAGACAATCAGGAATATATCGAGGCTTTCCACAAGAGTTTTACAAAACTCGGGGCCATTCCCTCTCACTTGTCACTGTTTACTCCTCACACCAAAGATCTAAAACAGTATATCGAAAACTTAGATATTCTCTTTGTAGGCGGTGGCAATACAAAAAACATGCTTGCGCTATGGAGAGAGTGGAATCTGATTGATCCTATCCGCAATGCCTACGATCAAGGAACCGTTATGGCGGGCGTTTCCGCAGGTTCGATCTGTTGGTTTGAACAGGGCGTGACCGACTCTTACGGCGTGAGTCTCGAAAGCTTAGAATGCATGGGAATTCTCAAGGGAAGCAATTGTCCGCATTATGACAGTGAAGTCGAGCGAAAACCCAGATATCACCAGCTTTTGAAACAAGGTATGAAACCCGGATTTGCTGCCGAGGATGGCGTAGCTCTACATTTCAAAAATGAAGTCTTTTATCAGGCCATCAGCAACCGACCTGATGGACAAGCCTTTGAGGTAAGTGCAGAGGGTGAAAAGACCCTCAACATTTCATATTTGGGAAATCAAAGTTAAAATCTAATTGTCCTGGTCTAAAATTTTGAATTCCACTCTTCGGTTGATGGTCTTTCCCACATCGGTATCGTTGCTTGCAATGGGAAAATCTTCTCCATAACCTAGAGCTTCTAGCTTTCCTGCATCTACTCCCCTGCTAATCAAATACAATTTTACAGACTCCGCACGATGCTGAGATAGATCCAAATTTGCATTTGCATCTCCCACACTATCGGTATGTCCCGCAATTTCGATTTTTTGAATCTGAGGATTGTCTAAGATGAGTGCTGAAACATCATCTAGAATTCTGCGCCCACTTTCCGTAAGGATGGCCTTGCCTGTTTCAAATTGAATTTGGCTGTTGATCTCGATAGACTTGCGATCCTCAGCAATACGAACCACTTCAGGTTCCAAAACGAACTCTAGACTGGTCTCTTGACCTGCAACCACAGATACTCTTTGAGTCTGAAACTTCATTCCCACAACCCGTGTACGTATGGCATAGCTACCGGGATTGATCTTAAATCGGATTTGTCCGTACTCATCGGTACGAACATTTGCGATCTCAGGATGTTCCGGAAATGTAATCTCTCCTTGCAAAGCCGCACCCGTTTGGTCAATGATTTTTACGAGTAGCGATCCTTTATTTCGATCATTTGACACCAAGGAAAAGTCTTGTCTCGATTCTCCTCCTAGAATTTGGATGGTTTCTACCACCTCATCAAAACCGGGTTTTTGGACACGCAATGTGCAAGCTCCCTGCTGCAATGGATAGGACCTATAATTTCCATAGTCATCGGTCACAATCGGACTCTCTTGATCATCACAGAGATAAATTTTAGCCTCAGCAATGGGTTGGCCACTTCGAAGGTCTGTAATGAGACCGAAAATGCGCGCATCTTTTGGTGCTGCAATCATCTGTTTGGGAACATCAAAAGAAGAAACTTCTGAAGTACCTCCAGAGTTATATTTGGCCATTCCGAGTTGATACGCCACACCGATATGAATGCCATAGTTTGGTTCTCTCAGAATTCGACTGGCCTTGGTGGTTGCAAAAAAGCCCAAATCCCCCCCTGCCTTGATCGATAAGGCTCGATTGCTCGAAGGAAAAATTGCTGTGCCCAAACTCAATCTCTGAGGATGATCCAAAAATGTTTTTCCAGACTGAGAGAGCACATAGTCCAGCGTATACTCCAGATTGAGCGTAAAAGAATTCAAGAGATACTCGGCGCCAAAGCCTGCGAGAATTACACTGTCAGGCAAGGATTTGGCGATGATTCTTGTCCGCTCATCTGAACTCGAGTTGACCAAACCCGCGGTATCATCCAAACGATACCCCGCATTAATATGCAATCGAATGGGCTTTCCCTTTTCAAGAAAATCCATCGTCAAAATGGCCAAGGCCTGAGGACTTATGGCAGCTTCAGAATCAGTTACGGTTTTGATTTTTTGGTCAACATCGACCATGGCAATGAGCCCAGCATGCAAAAAGTTTGAAGAGAAAGCCTTTGATACTTTGAGCCCAGCATCTACGTTGAATACCTCTCTGGTAAGAGGAAAAGCTGGAGGTTTGTTGTTGCTTGTAACCGCACCAAGACCCAAAAACATCTCGAGCAGAGGGATAGGTGTGTACGTAAAGGTAATTTTTCCCTCAGCACGCTCGGTTTCTATGTCCTGAGTTGGAAAATCATTCTGAGTGAAGTAATGTCCGTAAAAACCAAAACTTAAAGCATCCCCAGACGCAGGACCTTTCTCTGCGGAGAAAATACGATACAAACCGGTTGCCCCAAAAATATTGGGCGAGAGAAGGGTAAAGCGTGGATCTTCTTCAACCCCAGTAAATCCAGACTGGGCAAAGACATTCAAAGAAAACAAGCCCAGAAATAAAGAGCTCAAACCTACAAATATTCTATTTCTCACAGTGCACTATACTAAAATAAACTAGCTTCAAAAGAAAGCTTCTTGTTTTAATCGCAGTGGTCTAGAGAGAAAAATATCTAGGCAGCGAAAGATGCTTTTTTACGAGCCGAAGGTGTAATCTCTACCAAGCCTTGTTTTGCGCCAGGTACGGAACCTGAAACCACAATGGTGTTTTGCTCAGGAAGAACCTTAAGGATTTGAAGTTTAAGAGTTTTTACACGCGCATCTCCGAGGTGACCCGGCATTTTCTTTCCTTTATCAACGTGACCAGGAGTCGCGCACTGACCAATCGATCCACCATGACGAAAAAATTCGTGTGTACCGTGTGTACGAATAAATCCTTTGAAGTTCCAGCGTTTCATAACACCGCTAAAACCTCTACCTTTGGAAGTTCCAGCCACATCAATCCACTGACCTTCCGTAAACACATCTGCCAATGAGATGCTTTGACCTTCCTCAAATTTGTCCAATTCTTCAGGACTCACGCGAAACTCTTTAATGAATCTTTTAGGTGTTGCTCCAACTTTTTCAAAAGATTTTTTCATGGCTTTGCTACTGTGTTTTTCTTTTTTTTCACCAAAAGCCAATTTGACAGCTGTATACCCATCTTTATCGAGGGTTTTTTTCTGCATCACCAAACATGGTCCTGTCTCAATCAAAGTTGCCGCCATACGACCACGCTGAGAGTTATATTGAGTCATTCCAAGTTTTTTTCCTAATAGTCCTAAGGCCATGTCTAGATCCTCACTGGTACCCATCAACACAAGGGAGCACTTGATCGTACCTAATACGCATTCAATGTTACTGCTGTTTCGTCAGAGGCTTTTATGCTCCCATAGCCCCATTCACAGCTTTAAGAAGGCGTGTGATATCTGGAATTGAACGAGAAATCAAGGATTTGTTTTGGCAAAGCACTTGAAGGTAAGTGCTTAATTTAATTATTGAATATATCGATTTTATGAGCTGAGTTTCAGTTCGAGCTTTTCCATCCTGGAAATCTCGTCTCTGAGTTTGGCAGCCTTCTCAAATTCAAGGCTCTCAGCGGCTTGAAACATTTCCTTTTTCTTGGCTTTGATATTCTTTTGCAGATCTTTTAAGTTTTCGTACACCGTATCTTTATCCGAAACCTTAGCAAGATCTACATAGTCTGCATTGTATATGGACGCCACAGAGGAATGAATATTTCGAATGACCGTTTTGGGTGTGATCCCGTGTTTTTGATTGTAGCCTTCCTGAATGGTTCTACGCCTTTGAGTCTCATCCATGGCTCGCTTCATGGATCCCGTAATCTTGTCCGCGTATAAAATAACTTTTCCACCAACATTTCGGGCTGCCCTTCCAAAAGTTTGGATCAAAGACGTCTCACTTCGTAAAAAACCTTCTTTATCTGCATCTAGAATCGCAACCAAAGAAACCTCCGGCAAGTCCAAACCCTCTCGCAGGAGATTGATGCCCACCAAAACATCAAACTTTCCAAGCCTCAAATCACGTAAAATTTCAACACGCTCTAACGTATCGATATCCGAATGAAGATACTTAACCTGGATCCCCAGCTCCTCATAATATTCGGTTAACTCCTCCGCCAATCTTTTGGTAAGAGTTGTAATCAATACACGTTCGTTACGTTTGATCCTGATACGAATCTCTTCAAGCAAATCGTCTACCTGCGTGGCTACTGGACGAACCTCTAACTCAGGGTCGATCAAACCTGTAGGACGAATGATCTGTTCCACCACTTCACCCTGGGTTTTTTCCAGTTCATAATTTCCTGGTGTTGCCGATACGTAAATATGCTGTTTGGGAAGAGCTTCAAATTCCTCAAACTTCATAGGTCGGTTGTCCAATGCCGAGGGCAAGCGAAAGCCGTGTTCAACGAGTGTTTGTTTTCGGCTGCGATCACCTTTGTACATGGCACCAATCTGAGGAACACTGACATGGCTCTCATCCATGACACACAAAAAATCACTTGGAAAATAGTCTAGAAGAGTGTGAGGTCTTTCTCCAGGAGCAGCTCCTGTGAAGTGTCGGGTATAGTTTTCAATTCCTTGACAGAAACCCATTTCCTCAATCATTTCCAAATCAAACATGGTCCGCTGTTCCAATCGCTGGGCCTCTAACAGCTTGGACTGAGACTTAAGCTGGGTGAGACGCTCCCTGAGTTCTATGCGTATGCTGTCCATGGCTTTCTTGATCGTATCTTTGGTCGTCGCATGGTGGCTGCCTGGATAGATTGCATACTGATCTAATTTTTCGATTTCCAAACCCGTAAGCGCATCAATCTCAGAAATCGATTCAATTTCATCCCCAAAAAAAGAAATGCGAATGGCTTTTTTCTCTTCATGGGCAGGAAAAATCTCCACATTGTCACCCCGAACTCTAAAATTCCCTCTCCAAAAGTCTACGTCATTTCTTGTAAACTGGATGTCCACGAGTTTTCTCAAAAAATCGTCCCGATCTATCTCCATGCCCTCATGCACAGGGATCAGTAAGGCCTTGTATTCTTCAGGATTTCCTAAGTTGTAAATACAAGAAACCGAAGCCACAACAATCGTGTCTCTTCTCGTAAGGATTGCCCGAGTCGCCGCGTGCCTCATTTTGTCGATTTCTTCATTGATGGAAGAATCTTTTTCAATAAAGGTATCAGATGCAGGAACGTAAGCTTCGGGTTGATAGTAGTCGTAATAGCTCACAAAATATTCTACCGCATTGTAAGGAAAAAAATCTTTGAATTCGCTAAAGAGCTGCGCTGCCAGGGTTTTGTTCGGAGCCATAATGATCGTGGGCCGGCCCAATTGCGCAATCACATTGGCCATCGTAAAAGTTTTTCCCGAACCCGTAACGCCCAACAAGACCTGATGTGGGCTCCCCGATTGGATGCTCTGTGTGAGCTGAGAGATAGCCTCGGGCTGATCTCCCTGCGGAGAAAACTCAGATACCAATTCAAATTCTTTATCCAGCATGCCTATACTCTCAAAAAATCTACTGTTTTCTCCACGTCGTTCCATGAGGAGAATCTTCCAAGACTATTCCTTCTTGACTCAGCTGATCTCGAATCTGATCTGCGAGCGAAAAGTCTTTGTCTCGGCGAGCTTGATTTCTTTTTTCAATGAGTTTTTCGATGCGCTTTCGATCTCCTTCATCAGAAACCAGTAGAGCCTGAAAATATTCCCGTGGCGACGCTTCCAAAAGTCCCATTTGGCTACCCAACTTTTGAATCATCGCTGACAGCAGGCTCGCAGTATCATATGACTTTTCTTCGTATTTGCGATGTGCTTGTCTTGCCATCTCGTATAAAACACTCAAGGCTTTTGGAGTATTGAAGTCCTCATTCATGGCCTCTTCATACTTGAGCGCCCATTCATGACCTTTCCAATCCTTCGGAAGCTCTGAAGGCTTTACATCTAGAAGTAGCCTGTACAATCGATCTAAACTTGCACTGGCTTGTTTGATCAAATCTTCAGAATAGTCGATAGGAGAGCGATAGTGGCTGGAAAGATAAAATAACCGAACAGCTTCTGGGTGAAAATCTCGAAGCATGTCTTTAATCCAAACCGTGTTTCCAAGAGATTTGGACATTTTTTCTTTAGATAAATTCACAAAACCATTGTGAAGCCAGTACCTCGCAAATGTTTTTTCATTGCAGCTTTCAGATTGTGCGATTTCATTTTCGTGATGAGGAAAAATTAAATCTCTGCCTCCCGCATGAATGTCAATGGTTTCGCCAAGATGTTTTTTGGCCATGGCAGAACATTCGATATGCCAACCTGGTCTACCATTTCCCCAAGGAGATGGCCAGGAAGGTTCATCAGCCTTTGAACTTTTCCACATCACAAAATCGAGAGGATCTTTCTTTTTTTCTCCAGGCTCAACACGTGCTCCGCTTCGCAAATCATCAATATTTCTTTGAGAAAGCTTGCCATACTGATTTTGCTTTCTCACAGAGAAATACACGTCTCCTTCGGATTCATATGCGTAGCCTTTTTCGATAAGGCCCTGGATCATCTCAATCATCTCAGGAATGCTTTGGGTCGCCCGAGGCTCTATATCCGGAGACAAATTTTGTAGGGCCTTCATATCTCGATGAAACGACTCGGTGTATTCTGTCGTAAGGTCGTCGATATCCACCTGACTTTGCTTTGCTTTTTGAATGATTTTGTCGTCAATATCTGTGAGGTTACGTACATAGCAAACTTCAAAATCCAAATATTTTAGATGCCTATAGACAATATCAAAGGCAGTATAGGCTCTGCCATGACCAATATGAGCATCGTCATAAACCGTGGGACCGCAGACATACATCAAAACTTTATTTTGATTGAGAGGACGAAATTCCTCTATTTTTTTTTCTAGGCTATTGTAAATCCGAAGCATCAAAGGCCTTTGTATCGCTTTTATACGCAAATGCCAATCCCATCCGCGAAGTATTACAACTATAAGGAGCTTCGGGGCCTCAAAAAGCTTATCTCAATATTTTTTTCGACTGGTAGAATCTCAGAAACTACTGTAAACACAGCTTTTATGGCGCGAGCACTCGAAGGACTCAATCCTCAGCAAAAAAAAGCAGTGGAACAAAATCAGCAAAATTTGCTGGTTGTCGCAGGTGCTGGTTCGGGGAAAACTCGTGTACTGACGCACAAAATTGTCTATCTCATCGAAGAATTAGGAATCGCACCACAGAATATTTTGGCGATGACCTTTTCCAACAAAGCTGCTTCAGAAATGAAAGCCAGAATCCAAGGACTTCTCGATGGCTACGATCAGCCTCAATGGATCGGAACCTTTCACTCCATATGTCTTAGATTGTTAAAAGAATTTCATAGAGAACTTGGGCGACATGCTCAAATTACCATCTATGACGATACGGATCAGTTGGCGCTACTCAAATCTTTGATGAAAGAGCGTGGATATGACCCAAAACAGCTCTCTCCCAAAATCATCAAATATCAATTGGACCAAGCCAAAAACCATTCCCTGACGCCATTGCAACATCTAAAAGAACATTCCCTATTGAGTCCCAAAGCCATGGAAATTGCGCAGGCCTATCAGGACAGTTTGGAAAAAAATCAGGCCATGGATTTTGGAGATCTCCTCAGAGAAACAATTCTTTTGCTTCAAGGTCAGGCTGTGGTCAAAAAGATCTTGCATCAAAGATGGAGTAGAATTCTCATTGATGAATATCAGGATACAAATGTCATCCAAAAAATGTTGATCCAGGAACTATTGGGTGAGAAGGCCATCGTTTGTGCTGTAGGAGATGAAGATCAAGCCATCTACTCATGGAGAGGGGCTCGAGTTGAAAACATGCTTGAGTTTGAAGAGGATTTTTCACCCGCCCAAACCGTAAAACTGGACCAAAATTATCGATCTACCAAGCAAGTCCTGAGCGTCGCAAATGATGTCATTCGAAACAATAGCGGACGTAGAGAAAAAAATCTTTGGACCGACAATCATGATGGACAAGCCGTCGAGTTTTTTCTGGCGGAAGATGACTACCAAGAGGCTGCCTTCGTTCTGGATAAAATTGCGGAACTCTCAGAGGAATTTGAATTGGATCTCAATGACTTCTGCATTCTTTATCGTACCCATGCCCAATCGAGACTATTGGAAGAACAAGCAAGAAAACGTAACCTTGCATACAAAGTCTATGGGGGCATAAAATTTTATGAGAGAGCAGAAGTCAAAGATGTATTGGCTTTTCTCAAGCTCGCAATCAACCCTTTTGACAATGTCGCTTTTGAAAGAATCATCAACAAACCTGCTCGAGGGATTGGAAATAAAAGCATTCTGAAACTCAAGCAGCTTTCTGTTCATACAGGTTTATCCATGCTCGAGTCCATACCTAAATATTCTGGCTCTGGAAAAGCTATCAAGTCACTCGGAGATTTCTATTTGTGGTTTCATCGCTTACAACAAGAAGTCATCGAAAAAGCTCCTTCGGAAATCGCAACTCAAATTTTGGAACAGAGCGGATATCTCGTGGCTCTTGAAAATGAAGGAAGCATAGAAGCCGATGGGAAAATCGAAAACATTGAGGAGCTCTTACGTTCCATCCAAGAGTTTGAGCATTCGAGCCATGGAACTCTTTTTGATTACATGGACTATATTAGCCTTCACACTTCTACCGAAGATTTAGACCAAAGTGCCCCCATGCTCACATTCATGACCATTCACAATTCAAAAGGTTTGGAATTTCCGAACGTATTTCTTGTAGGAATGGAAGAAGGTATTTTCCCTCATCAACGGTCCATTGAACACGGCGACCCAGAGGATGTCGAAGAGGAGCGCAGACTTTGCTACGTGGCCATGACACGAGCCGAAGAGCGCCTCTACCTTACGGCATCTGCACGTAGAAAACTTTATAAATTTACGCAATTCAATCCTGTATCTCGATTTATACAGGAAGTAGGGTCTGGAAAAATTGTGATGCATCAAGCTCCTGGATCCTCTCGATCTGCAAGATACAGCCTAGATGAATTTGAAGACGACTATGCACAGGTAGACCCAGGAGAAGATTGGGATCGATATACACAATCCGATGATCCAGATCACGCTGCATACAAACCCGGAACCAAAGTGGTTCATCCAAATTTTGGACAGGGAGTTGTCAAACGTTGCGAAGGCAACCCAGATAATTTGAAGCTCACCATAGCATTTACGCGTTTTGGGCAAAAAAAGATTTTACTCAATTATTGTGAACTAGAGATTGTTCACCTGTAGAGGATAATTACGTAGATCAAAGTTAAGGAGAATACGAATGAGTTTATCTTGTGGAATTGTAGGATTACCCAATGTAGGGAAATCAACACTTTTTAATGCATTAACCAGCGCTGGAATCGAAGCTTCAAATTATCCATTTTGTACAATCGATCCCAACGTAGGAATTGTAAAGGTTCCAGATCCTCGATTGGGGAAAATTGCAGGCATCATCAAATCCAAAGAAATCATTCCCACCACCATTGAATTTGTCGATATCGCTGGCTTGGTCAAAGGTGCCAGTCAGGGAGAAGGCTTAGGCAATCAATTTTTAAGTCACATTCGACAAACCACAGCGATTGTTCACATCCTGCGATGTTTTGATGAGGAAGGAATCATTCATGTAGATGGTTCTGTGGATCCTTTGAGAGATAAAGATACCATTGATACTGAGCTCTGTTTGGCAGATCTAGAAACCGTAAGCAACGTCATCAGCCGGCAAGAAAAGTTGGCGAAATCTGGAAATAAGGAAGCCAAATCTTTGGTCGAGGTCTTGACACAGGTTCGGTCTCACTTAGAACAAGGCAAAGTCATTCGAAGCATAGACTTAGATGATGAAGCGCGAAGTCTCTTAAAGGGGTTTCATTTATTGACGATCAAACCTGTGCTGTATGTTTGCAATGTTGGAGAAAACGAACTTGCCCAGGAAAACGAGCACGTTCAAAAAGTTCGAAAAATGGCACAAGAAGAAAATGCCAACATCGTCATTGTTTCTGCAAAGGTAGAATCCGAAATCGCGCAGCTCGAAGGAGAAGAAAAGCAAATGTTTCTAGAAGAGCTCGGCCTTCAAGAATCAGGTCTCGATCGTGTGATTCAGGCCGCATATACGCTACTCAATCTCATCACCTATTTTACGGCAGGAGAGAAAGAAACTCGAGCATGGACCATTTCCAAG
>JAGRAX010000060.1 GCA_020434365.1 Bdellovibrionales bacterium | reverse complement strand
TTATTGGTAGTTCTAAAGGAACTGAAAACGTTTTCTTTACAAAGCTTTTCGAGTTTTTTGATTCCGGGGGCCATTACCGGAACCGCAACATACCATCGCGGGATGAGTCGTTCATTCGAAGGTTAGAGAGTTTAACCGGAAGGACTCTTATGGTAAAAAAACCAAGTCCGATAAAAGAATTTCGGTTCCGATAAGGGCTTCTGGAACTTCGAACGGTTTCCAGAATTACATGTATTTATAGATTTAAAATGTAAGATCTTTTTTGTCTATACAATAAATTGTATACAATACAAATACATCCATGAAATACAAAAACAGTTTCTTTTGTGCCTAGTTTTCCCATAAAAAAAGTGACTAAAAGCATCCCCATGGCAAATCCAATCCGTACAAAAAAATTCACCAAACCGAACAATCTTCCTTGGATTTCAGATGCTTGTTTGTGAAGTATAGTATTCAATGAAACCTCCGAAATGCCGTCAAAAAATCCGGCAGCGAATGATCCTATGAACGCGATAAGATGAGGAAAGAAGAAAAACAAAAAGATAAAAAATGCAGACATTCCTAATGTACTTGCAAAATATGATCGAATAAAAAATTGAATCTGATCAGGTCCAAATTTTTTAATTGCAATTACTCCTATGATTTGACCAAAAGCCCAAGTTCCCCAGATGAGGGACATCCAGATAGGAGCTTTGTTTGGATCAAGCAATGAAACAAGGATGGGAATGCCCAATAGATGAGAGGATGAACCAAACGCATCTGCCATTCTTGTTCCATATAAATATTGTAAAAGTGGAGAGTGAAGGATTTTTTCTTTGAGAATATTCCATTCTTCTTTTAGGCCAAAAGACTTGGCTTCTGATTTTTCTACACCATTTGAAAAATAAGAACCAATCGTCAAAAACAATATTACAGAAAAAATCAAAAAACTTAAGGCATCTAGAAGTAAAACATTTTTAATCCCAATTATAGAATAAAAAGCTCCTCCCGCAGCCATGCCAAAAACCATTGAAATGGAATAAGTCACAGAATATTTTCGATTGTATTCTGCTATTTTATCCGAAGAAACTCTAAAGGGAATTGAAGATAAAAAAGATACATTAGATAGAGGGCTAAAAATGCCGAGAAAAAATGATAAGAGAAAAAATACATAAATATTTTGGGTATCTACAAAAAAATAAAAACCCATAACCACCAAAAATTGAAAAATTTCGGAAATGAATAAAATCCTATGTTTAGAAAATCGATCACATATGATGCCTGACCCAAGTCCGCTGCATCCATTTCCAAGAAGCCGAAAAAATTTAAAGGCTCCTGTGATCCCAATGCTTTGGGTTTTTGAAAAAACAATTAAATCCAAAGTAACAAAGTTGAGAAAATTTCCAAAATTTGAAATTCCAAAACCCAAAAGAAGGACATTAGCTTTATTCAGATTTTTTAAAAGGCTCAATCTCAAACTCAATCAAATTTTTTGCTTCGTAATAAAGCTTTTCAAGTTCTTCGTTGCTGTTTGCTTTTAGACCTAGCGTAATTAGAAAATACTCTTCGTGGTCCGCCATAATTTCTTTTCCGATGCTGTAGTTTTTCATCAGGCCAAAAATATTGGGATTCAATTTTTTCTTTAATTCGTTGACTCCCCTGACGTTTACTAGAATTCCACTTTCCTTAGGTTGAAAAATTGCTAAGGCAAGATAACAATCGTTATCTTTGCTTAGGTTTTTAATATCGATTTTTTCTCCCAATGCTTTTTGAACACTCAATTGATCTATCTTTAAACCCCGTTTCAGATCAATCATGTTGGCAACGAGCACTCCTGCTTCTCTCGGATTGAATTCCAGAAGCTTGAGATGATCTGATGAAGGGTCCCAAATAAACTCAACATGACCAAATAAACTCATATGATTTAACTTGGTTGTAATTGCATTGATCCAGGATTTCGCTCGCTCAATTACATTTGCTGGAATTCTTGTGTTTTGAGCTATCATGTACTCCTGATAGAATGATGCTTTTCCTTGAACCATAACTTTCTTGTCAAGAAAGAGAAGAATTTCACACTCTCCTTGATCACAGTAGACATCAAGAGAAAACTCAATTCCTGGAGCAAAATCTTCAATGAGAACTTCATGGAACGCATCGTATTGGATTTCTTTTTCATTTGTAGAAATACAAACCTTTCCTCCAGAGTAATCAGTAACTTTTTTGGCAGACCCTTGAGAATAATCCTCCAGAGCTCCAATAAGGCTTTTTTTATTTTCACACTTGTATACGAACATTGAGCCTCGGCCCTCGATTGGCTTTACGATAACCGGATACGAATCTATTTTCTCGAGCTGTGACGAGGAGTAGTTAGATGAATTGAGTTTGCAAAAAAAATTATTTGTAATTCCTAGATCTCTAAGAATGCAATTGGTGAGATGTTTGTTGGTAAGGGTAAATAAGGCTTCTTTTGGCCATAGGTGTAAATTAGATTTCTCCCAGCAATGTTTAATAAAGTATGAATGTACTCCTCCCATATATAAACCAGCAACTCCTGTGTAGAATTGAATTTTCTCAACCCCTTTCGTTTGGTCAACGAGCGACTTAAACTCTTCTTCTGTTTTGAAGTAGTAAAATTTTTTAAATGGACCATTTTCTTTTAGAGTCTTTTTGAAGGAATCATCTTTGTACCATCTCCAAAGTTCGCACTCATAGCCTAGGTCAGAAAAAATCTTCCCTCTGCGATCTATGTAGGGATTTCTAAAAGCCTCTACAAAAATGACCTTGTCATATTTAAGCTTCATCATGCGCATCTAAATATCGAGAAACAATGAAACCTCTTTCATCCTCATAGTGATGCTCTGGAAGTTTAGATTTTCCAGAATACTTCAAAAAATCATTTGCCTTATAAGCAGAAGTTCTTTCGATATATCGTTGCGATCCTATGTTTATATACTTCAGCGTTTCGTGAGGTGAAACTCGGTGTTTGCCAATAGGTGATACGTAAATATAGTGTTTAAATGCATAGGTTCCCGATAGAGCTTCTATCGACCGCAATAATTCTTGACCCTTAGATACAGAAGTTCTTAGATGCTGTGATCCTACGACGGGCATACAGTGCAGTAGGTAGTAAGGGTTGATACCGGCAAGCATCAAATATTCAATGAGTTCATATAGATCTTTCTCAGTGTCATTGATACCCTTCATGAGAACGGACTGACCATATATGGCGATGCCTTTAGAAGTAAATAGATTCACAGCCTCAATGATTTCTGGCGTAAGCTCGTCTTTATGGTTGATCGACAAACCTATTCCTATGACCTTGCTCTTTTTTGGATCTTTTGGATCTATTTTTTGATATCTCGAGATCATCTCCGCAACTTCTGGTGTGATTCTTTGTGGCTCAAAGAGAATATTTCTTGTTCCTATGCGAATGTGATTGATGTGATCGATATCCTGAACTCTTTGTAGAATATACTCAATTGAGTCTACAGCTAAGAATGGATCTCCTCCTGTGATGAGCAAGGTCTTTATACCTTTTTCTTTTGCGATATATTCAAAAGCTTGGTCGAGCTGTGCTCTATTCATAGCTTTTGCTTCTCCTCCGAGAGTACGGGTTTTTTTAAAACAATACCGACAGTAGGCGCTGCATTCAAAATAGGGGGTCAATAAGACGCGATCTTCATAGATCCGTTCCATTCCGTATATACCTTGGTTGAGTTTGCCTTCTTCAAACGGAGCTCTTGTTGAACCTACAAAATCATCGGCTTCTCTTGGGTCAGGGACAAATTGCTTTGAGATGGCTTCAGATTTTTTTGTAAGTTTTGCAAGGTAAGGACTGATTTTGGTTTTAAATTCTTGTCTAACGATTTGAAGTTTTTCTCGATCATTCAAAAATTTAGGCTTTTCTTGTTTCTTGTCGTGTTGACGGTTGGGTATTTCTTTTTGTGTTGTAACTTGCATATATTTTCTTCGCTATATCTTGGTATTGTAATTGTACAGATGGGTATACATTGCTGGGGGAGTTTCAAAGATCAAGGCAATTATTATATGAACTTTTTTAGTTTTCCCCCACGCTATCAACTCCTATCAATACTATGCCTAGCAGGAGACGTTTTTTTTTGCAAGTGCATTTCATATTTTAATATACTCAAAACCTAATAAAAATAATAAGTTGTGTTTTTAGAGCAACAACAGTCTCGAATGTCGAAGAGTTTTTTTAAAGATTGTTGGTATCCATTCCTGTCCAAAAGTATTTTTGGATTTGCTCATTTTTTTCCAGGGTAAAGAAAATAGCGATAGGTTTTGATGTAGATACTGTTACGGGTGGAAGTCCTGGATATATCGTGAGAGCGTTGAGGGTTTTTGGTAGTTCTAAAGGAACTGAAAACGTTTTCTTTACAAGGCTTTTCGTGTTTTTGATTTCAGAGAGTTTGCTCCAGTTTGCGTAGCTCAGCAGCTTCCTAGCATTGGCAAAAATTTCATGCCTGCTTGTCCGGGGTTGATTGCGTACCAAAATATAGGGCTCCTTAAAGTCAAATCGAAAGCTGCATCGGGCCATATCGATCAAGGAATCCACTTCTCCTTTCTCGACTGCAGCTTTAAGGGCATCAATAAAGTCCTTCACGTTGTCAAATTGATCTTTGGATGTTTTTTTGTTTCTTCGATCCAATTCGCAGGTGGGGTCAAATCTCCACTGGCTACTTGCTGTAAAACAGAGATTGTTGTGTTGGTCGGTGAAAGGAAAAACTTTGGGATTAAAACCGTAATATTGATCGATTTGTTTCCAGGTAGATGTTTCTATATCCCAGATGCGAATTGTTGTTTCGGCTCCGCAATCTAAAAGGGAATCTCCCTCTTCGGTACCTTCAATATACGAATACATTTGAAGTTCGATCCACTGGAGATCTTTGCTTCCCAAGTCTCTTTTTAGTCGACTGTAGGTTGTGCTGTCGTATCCAGCATCGAAGTTGTGACCTGAGCTGACAAGATAAGGCTCCAAAGTTTCATTCTGAGAGGGAAGAGTAAGATAGAGACCCCCCATATAATCATTTTCGTAGGAAAGAATTCCCTCAAGGCTTGGCAAAAGCTGAATCTTGTAGGGGCTTTTTTCAGGGCTCTCTGGAATATTTTCTATCCGAGAATAGTTTTTCCCATCGATTTCGATGGAAAAGGGATAAAAATATATCTGCTTTCGAAAGTGGATCCCCTGGGGGAGGGTTTCTCCTAAATTTGAGTTCTTTTCCGATGCCCGGCAGGGGAGAAGAGTAAGGTTGGTGAGGGCGAAGATCAAAATAGCAAATTTCATGACATAGATTGTAAGACATTGAAATCTAAAAGAAATTTTTTTTTAGCGCTAACAGCCTTCGATCCAAATTCAAAATTGACGCTCCGCATATTTTTATGATATTGAGCTTATGTGTTTGCCTCTAAGAAAAGAACTCTGTTTTGTAGTCTGCTTGTGGGACTGCTATGGAGCAGTTTTTCTTCGGCTCATGCCTTTGGGCACCTTCAGAATATTTCTGTCTCTTACAATTTGATTTCAAACTTGATTCAGAATCATGAAATTATCTATTGCGTAAGGGACTCTGAAGCTCTCGATCAGAAGCTGATTGAAAAAGCGTTTCTTAGGTTTATTGAAGCAATTGAGCAGGATGTTCATGTACGAGAAAGTGTAAATGCTGATTCCGGACTTACACGAATGAAAAATGTAAAGATTCAGATCAAGCATGATTGTGCGTCCGAAGAAAAACATGTCGTATATTTTGATGGATTTGATGAGGAAGATCTGGTCGCTCGAGTCAAAAAAATAGTCAATAACTGGGATGAGATGACATCCTACTATTCTCAAGGTAAGGATTTGGGCTTTGGCTTACGTAAAGATACGAAGGTTCAAATCTATGAAGATCACAAAGACAATTTTAGGGTGTATCTTCATGAGATTGGTCATGCTTTTGGTTTGTGTGATCAGTATTCACCTAAAGAAGGTCGAGAAAAGGGCTATAAAAATTGTGATGTAAGTGCCATGACAGGCCATCGATTTGAAGATGCTCTGATGTATTATGGTGAAGATTTACATGTTGATGATATCGAGGGGATTATAGCCTTATTTGATCGGGTCAATAAAATTTCTCGACAAGGCGTGTTTGAAACTCGGTATAACAAGGATTCAACACTGCCATTTCAAAAGCTTCGACGACAGTACAATAAGGGTAGGCTTGTTTCGAATTATGATGCAATTTACAAAGACCCTGAGCAGACATATGTGATGTACATTGATCGAAGTAAGAATACGGAGAACAAAGGTCATTATGCAACTTTTGAACCGGTCATGATCTTATATCCAAGAGCTTCGAATTATTTTCATTTTGAAGAAGGTAAAACCACAATTGAGACCCATCCTTATGGAAAAAATAAAGGAGCTATCCTCTATACCTTCGATTCAGATCTACATCTCGAATCGATGGATGGAGAAATATGGATAGATCCAAATCAGTCTGAGGATTATTTGGATATAAGGAAAAATGTTGTGAGCTTAGAAACTCAATTCTATATGAAGGGATTTTCTTCTTATCTCACACGTATTTCTAAAATTCTTGACGGTGTGCCACCTGGTATGGGCTGGGACATTGGAATGCACAAATTTGAAATTAGCTATAAATATAGCCTTGGATTTTTTAAGTATCTCAATACTGAAATCCAGGATTCAACTTTTTTCAATCCTTATCTGGAAGACT
This sequence comes from Bdellovibrionales bacterium, assembly GCA_020434365.1. Lineage (GTDB taxonomy): Bacteria > Bdellovibrionota_G > JALEGL01 > JALEGL01 > JAGRMV01 > JAGRAX01. Next base: position 5,222 of record JAGRAX010000060.1, on the reverse strand, counting down.
GGAAAAAAGAAGATTCAAATTTTCAGCTTTCCCAGATTCCCATCAAGGGTGAGCAGCTTCCCAACTCACGCTATCCGGGCATGTTGAAAATTTCCAATATAGATTTTTCTCTATTTGAGTAGGAGCGGTATATGCTAGAGAATATTTTGGTAACTTACTGTATTTATATATAGTTTTCGATGTTTTTTCCGTCTTGAAGTGCCCATGTTCCATATGGTATACGGTCTCTCTCAAAGAGATGTTAAAGAACAAGTCTATGCCGGGGGGTCATATGTTTGATCGGTCAATGAGAAATATTGCATTTGTTGTGGTAGGAGCCGTTTTCGGTCTCCTTCTCCATATTTCTGTCTATGCCAATGACTGGGGCAATTGCCTCAATGGAGACGTGTGGCTAACCGTGGATACTTCAGATTCTATGTCGGGATACGAATCAAGCATGTCCGAAACGATTGGTTTCATTGCTAGGAAGATCATCGATTCTTATCCTAATTCTCGAGTGGGTCTGGTCATATTTAATACGAATCCTTACATCGTAAAAGACTTAACTCGAGATACCAGTCAATTTGAAGATTTAGCTTTGACTGCTGGTGGAGGTACAAAAATTGCCAACGCTCTTTTGGGTGTGAGTAGCCATCATGAGATGAACCTTGAAAAAGAAAGGGAGTATTCTGAAGACTATCGTAGGATTATTTTTCTTATTTCAGATGGGGAAGATAAAATTAATGATGTTTTTAGGATCGCAAAATATATTCGAACAAAAAGCGCAGCATGGGACATTTTTTCTGTGCACTATTTTAAAGGAAAATATGAATCTTCTGCAAATCAAAAAAATGCGAATCTGATGATGCAAGTATCTGGAAGTCGATACAATATAGATTCTAATCTTTATGTATCATCTTCTTTGGATGGACTGCCAGAGTTTATGCGCGAACAGTTTTCATGCATGTAAGAACGTTATGAAGCTAAAAAAATGTTCTTGGTTCCTTTTCTTTTTGCTTGAGTCTTCTTCTTTTGCTCAGGCCCAAGAAGGCATCAAGATTGAAGGTCCAAATGTCCAAAGCATTTCATATTGCATGTCGTGGTCGGAGCAGGATCCGATAAAATCTCAATGGTGCTTTACATTTTTTTCTAGACTACAATCCTCCAGCGATTTTATTTTTGCAGAGGAAGATCACAGCAATATCAAAAACATTTCCGATCCAATTTTATTAAATGAAATATTCAATCAGGCCATTGAACATAATCATGAGAACGTAGCATCTAAGATTTTTGATACCTATCAAGAGCTCTGGAAAGATTCGAATGACACGCATAAAAAACTTTTTCTTGCAATTCGTTATGGACGCATAAACATCGTCCAAAAGATACTACAAACTCAGGATGTAGATTGCAATACACTCAATATAGATGGTCTGTCGTTTCTTCATGTTGCCATCAAAGAAAATCAAGTCAGTTCCTTTTACTTGCTTGTTCGGTATGGAGCAACTACTGAGGTTTTAAATAAAGAAAGAGAGTCTCTTGGATCATATGCAGCAAAATTAGGAAACATTTCAATTCTCAAATACTTATTAAAAGGGGGATTGTCTCCCAATGATCAAGATTATTTTGAGTCTACTCTTCTTCATTATGCAGCCAAAAATAGCCAAATTGATACAGTCAAATTTCTTTTGAATGCCGGAGCCGATCCAAACTTTAAGGATAAATCTGGTCGTACTCCCCTGCACGTGAGTATTTTTAGAGAAAATATAGATCTCATTCGAGCACTGGTAGAAGGAGGAGCCGAGATCAATATTTCAGATGAAGATGGATGGATTTCTTTGCACCTAAGTTTGTTATACGGAAATGAAGAAATCTCAAGATACCTAATTGAAAAGGGAACAAGTCTAGATTTTAAAGATGTTCACCATCGTACAGCCCTCCACCTTGCTTGTAGAGTCGGCTATGTCAATGTTGTAAGAGATCTCATTCGGAAAAATGTTCCATTGAACGAGGTCGATCTGGATCAAAAGACACCTTTAGATGTTGCCATAAGTTCTGGATATCAAAAAATTATAGACCTTTTAAAAGAAGAAGGTGCGGAAAGTTTCTATGAAAAATCAAAATAAATACGCATATAAGAGATATTTTTTGATTTTTTCCTTTATTGTCTTTCTATTTCAAAATCTATCATTTGCTCAAGATAAACAAAGTATAGCGAGTATAAGTGTTGAAAATATTTCGTTGTGCCAAGATTGGGCACTAGAAGATTCTTATAAAATGCAGTGGTGTTTTAGGCTCTTTTCTCGATTGATATCTACTCAAGAGTTTAAGCGCAGCGGGCAGGATGACGATTATTTTGAGGAAATCAATCAAAGTGAATTGGCAAATGCAATTCTAAGAGAATCAATTGCTGGCAGCAAAGAAGATGTGGCATTGTTTTTTGTTAATCGAGTAAAGGATATCAACAGTCCAGATCAAAGCAAAAACAATGCTCTTTTCTATGCCAGCGCCTCGGGTTCAGAGATTGTACTTGAAAGTCTGCTCAGTAGACCAGATGTTGAGATCAATAAAAAAAATGAATCGGGCATGACAGCGCTTCATAAAGCAGCTCAAAATGGTCACATAGAAATTGCAAAAGCTCTTTTGGATCATAAGGCTAAAATAGATATCCGAAGTGATACCTATAACACTCCGCTACATTATGCCGTCATTAACAATCATGGCGCTATGGCGAAAATTTTAATCGATTACGATGCTGGAATACATGTGAAGAATTTTTTTGATATTTCTCCTTTGGAGTATGCAGTAGATCATGAGAACACTGAATTGATTTCCCTTTTGGTTGAGAGTGGAGCTTTAATTAACGAACCTGACTCCAAAGGCTATTTGTCTCTGTATCATGCTGTAATGAAAAAAAATATAGAGATGATCAAGTTGATGGTGGAGCTGGGGGCTGATCTCAGTATTTTGGACTCGCATGGTAGATCCATAGGTAGTTACGCGGCAAAGCTTGGAGATCTTGAGGTTTTGGAAACCCTACTCGATTTGAATATGAATGTTGATGCTGTTGACGCGAGCGGTGCGAGTCTTGTATATTATGCATCGACTTTCAATCAAGTGCCTGCCCTTGAGTTTTTGCTCGACCAGGGAGCAGACCCAAACATCTCCAACCGAGATTTAAGATCACCGATTCAACAGGCAATTCTCAATCAGAATAAAGAAATCGTCGCTATTTTGATCCGCAAAGGAATACGTATCAATGATTCCGATCTAGAAGGTTGGACCAGTCTGCAAATGGCTCTGATATATGGGGACGAAGAGATGGTTTTGATGTTGTTGAGAAAAGGAGCCAATATAGATTTTGTAACAAAAAAGAGACAAACTGCATTACATCTCGCAACTTCGAAAGCGTATTTGAATGTTGTTGAGGTTTTAATCGACAAAGGAGCGGAGCTCAATGCGCTCGATGAACAGTTGCGTACAGCGCTAGATATTGCAGCAAATTTGACAAATACACAGATTGAAGACTTTTTGAGAAGTAAAGGGGCAAAGAAAGGTTCAGAGCTGTAATAGCCTTTCTTGAATGAAAAGGGGGAGCATGTTTAAAACGAAATTCAAAAGATGGATTTTTTGTTTTTTTATCTTTTTTTTAAAAGATCCTTATCTGGGGCTGTGTCAAACTCAAAAACCTAGAGCAATAAATGTACCTCAAGTAGAGGGTGTTTTGCTGTGTCAAAATTGGGCACAAGAAGATCCATATAAAATGCAGTGGTGTTTTTCTCTCTTTTCTAGATTGATGTCAGAAGACGTTTTTTTTGTTGAAAGAGAAGATCAAAAATATTTTGATGAAATTGGCGACGAAGTATTTTCTGGAATTATTTTCAGAAGTTCCCTCAGTGGTGGAAAAGAAAATGTTGCAGAAATTTTTATCCCTAAAATTTTAAATGTAAATGAGAAAGATTCGGAGGGCAATACTGCGCTTCACCTGGCAATCTCAAATCGTCTTACAAATATTGCAGAGCAGCTTTTGAAAAAAGAAGCGCAGATCAATATTGTAAATGGAAATCAAATGACTCCTTTGAGTCTTGCAGCGTCTTTAGGTTATATAGATGTAGTAGCTCTTTTGATTCTGTATGGTGCAGATATCAATGAAAAGAATTTTAGGGGACAGACCTTGCTGCATATATCGATTGCTCAGAAACAAGTTGAGATGTCTCAATGGCTTTTGGGCCATCAAATCAAATTTGATGAAAAAGATCAAAAAGACATAAGGCCCCTGCATGTGGCTGCGCAGATGGGTCAATTGCAAATCGTTGAGGCTCTTCTTTCATATGGAGCTGACCTTGACGAAAATGATTTTGAAGGAAAATCTCCATTTTTCAATGCAATTGGACCCGAGAATCTTGAGCTCATTTCTTTTCTTATATCCAAAGGGGCCAACATTCATCAGCCCACGGATAAAGGTCGAACTCCTCTTCATCGGGCTGCCAAATATGGAAGTGTAGAAATTATGAAACTTCTTATGGCTCAAGGTGCAAAAACAAATGCGAAAGATGACGAGGGTAAAAATATTGTTTGCGTTGCAGCTTCAGAGGGACATGTTCAGGTTCTTCAATACCTTTTCGATTTGGGTATGAAGATGAGTATGGAAGGAGAAGGATATCCTTCTCCTTTGCACGGAGCGACTAGGGGAGGACACGTTGATGCACTGACATTTCTGCTGGATCATGGCGCATTTATAGAAGAAGCTGACGATATGGGCAGGACAGCTTTGTCTTATGCTATTTTTGGTAGGAAGACCCAAGCCATTGATTTTTTGCTTGAAAAAGGAGCAGATTTTAATATCTCAGATACCATGGGCTTGAGCCCCTTGCACTGGGCTATTTTCAATGAACTTAGTTTAGTAGCTTTGTATCTCATAAAGAATGGAGCTGAGATACATGCAAAAGATGTAGAAGGTCGAAGTCCTCTCTATATTGCAGCGGAAGAAGGCTTGTATGATGTTGTGTCTCAGCTTCTTACACAAGGAGCTGAGGTTGAAGCAAAAACTCTTGCGGCATGGACCCCTCTCCACGTTGCTGCCAAAGTGGGTCACCTCAGTATCGTTACAATGCTCTTGGAATATCAAGCAGATCCTTTTTTTATCTCAAATGATGGAAAAACCCCTTTGCACCGGGCTGTATTGGGCGCACATTTTGATATTTCTAAAATTTTTATTAATAAGATTACAAAATAGAAACTAT
>JAGRAX010000005.1 GCA_020434365.1 Bdellovibrionales bacterium | reverse complement strand
CAGATAGGAAGGTTCCGATGCTAGCTGCTTTAAGAATCCATGGAAGCCAAGTATGTCCATTTTTAGAGGCTTCTATAATGATGCTCTTGCTTACAAAGCCATTAAAAAAAGGAACTCCTGAAATTGAAAGTCCTCCAATGATATAGCAAATGAATGTCCATGGCATGAGCTTTCTTAAAGAGCCCAGAGAAGATAGTTTTTCTCTTCCCAGACCATAGATAAGACTTCCAACCGACATAAACAAGAGAGACTTATAGAGGATGTGACAAACAGCATGAGAAACGGCTCCTTGCAAACTCAAGGTACTTCCGATTCCAACAGCGCACACCATAAATCCAACTTGGCTAACAATGTGATAGGATAAAAGTTTTCTAAGGTTATTTTCCAACAGTGCGTACAAAGCCCCATAAATAGACATACAGGCACCAATTACAATGAGAGGAGAGAAGCCTGGAAATAGCACGATCAAAGCAAATACGGAGGTTTTTGTAACAAACACGCTCAATACAGGGGAAGCATAGATCGATGTCTTTGGGTAGGCATCTTTAACCCAAGTATGAAACGGCACGGCTCCAACATTGATCAGACATGCCAAAAGAATAAAAAGACTGCTTGTATGCATAGGTAGAGCCTGTCCATAGGGAGTATTCCTCAACATTGCCCATGCACACCCAATCATAAGTAGACCACCTCCAAGGACATGGTATATGAAATATCTAATACCTGCTGCTTTTGCTTCTTTGTGTGGGCTTGTCCAGATAAGAAGGAAAGATCCCAAGGACATCAATTCCCAATACACGAAGAAATCAATCCACTTTTTTGCAAGAATGACTGAACAAGATAAAAGCGCATGAAAGACAATCGCAAAAAGCTCTCTCTTTTTTTGAGATTGATATGAAAATCCAAGACTGACACATAGAGTGAGAAAATAAATTTTTGCAAATAGTTTTTGATTTGCGCTCAGAGAATCTAGTTTCCATAGTCCATTCAAGATATCCAATTCAAATTGGGGAAAAGGAACTGAAGCAAACCATAAGATACATACCAGCACACATGTTATGAGAGAAATTCTTTTAGCCCAACGCAAGGAAAAGAAAGCAAATACAGGACACAGAAAAAGAAAAAGTGAAATGGGATGTAAAAGGTTCATGACAAAAACTTCCTGACCCAATATCTCATTTTGAGTAGGGGTTTGAGAATAAATTTAACCAAGACAATTATAACAATCCCGATACCGAAGCCAAATAAGAAATATGTAATCTCATGAATCATGATAAAAAACCCATACTTGCTCTCAAAGACAAAGTGTAAAATGAAAATATCAAATCAGGAAACAAGCCGAAAGTGATAACGGATAGTCCGGTGACAAATATAGGCAAAACAAGTTTCCATGATCCTTCTTTGATTTGATCGCCCACGGGAATTTGATCAAAGCAGGACCTATAGATGATGGGAAAAAAATATCCTATGTTTAACAGTGAGCTAACAATATAGACCAGTGCAAAGATGATATGCTTTGGAGAAGATAGACTTCCAGAGATAAAAGACCATTTGGAAATAAACCCCACAAGCAATGGAGTGCCGATCATGCTAAGTGCGCTTATTGAAAAAAATCCAAAAGTGATGGGCATCTGTCTTGCGTAGCCGCTCATCTTTGTTACATCTGTTTGTCCACTTTGAATTTGTATAGATCCCGCGCAAAAGAAAAGCGTAATTTTCATAAAGGCATGAGCTACGATATGAAACAAGCTACCAAAGATGGATAGCTGAGTACCTATTGCAAATCCAAGAACAATATAAGATAACTGACTGATGGTTGAATAAGCCAGAATTTTTTTCATTTGAGTTTCTGAAAGTGCACGGACTGAAGCAAATAGAATCGTAAATGCTGCGAGTCCACCTACAAGGATATCTAGATGCAATGTTTGCAGTGCATAGGATCCAAAAATAAAGCCCATCACTCTTCCGATGCCAAAAACTCCAGATTTCACAACGGCGACCGCATGTAAAAGCGCACTGACAGGCGTAGGCGCAACCATAGCAGAAGGCAGCCATGAATGAAGAGGAAAAATAGCTGCTTTCACACCGAAGCCTATGAGAAATAACATGAAAATGATTGTGAGTTGTACAGGTTGACTTGCAACCAAATCATAGATTCGTCCGGGGGCTCCAAAATAGGGACCTATGCCCAGCTGTTGAAGCCATATGATGGCAATTAGAAGAAGTTGCCCGGCTCCTAAGGTATAGAGTAGGTATTGACGGCTGGCTTTTTTTGCTTCCTGACTTTGTAGGTGCATGACCAGAGGGTAGGTCGAAAGTGTAAGAAGTTCGTAAAAGATAAAAAAGGTGATGAGATTGCTGGAAAGTGCAACACCCAAGGTAGAAAAAATGCAAAGACTAAAGAAACTTGCAAAGCGAGTTTGATGTTTGTATCCCCCTCCCCGTAAGTATCCGACAGAATAGATACTGCTGCACAACCATAAAAATGCCGCGAGCTGCGCAAATAGAAGGCCCATGGGATCTACATTGAAGTGAACGATAAAATTGGAAGCATATATAAGTTTCCAATGGATGACTTCTCCTTGAATCAATTGACCTTTCATCACTTGAAGGAAATAAAGTAGAGCCAGAGAAGCCATTCCTGGAATTGCATCTCTTAGATTGGGTTTCTTAGAAAAGATAAGGACAAGAATGCAAGCAATCAGTGGACAAGAAAATAAACATACAAAGTGTTGCCAATCAATCATGGCCTAAATCCTTCAATTTTCATCCAAGACTCAAAGTATGGATAGGCTCCAATGAGAAAAAGCATAAGAATAGAGAGGCTAGCAATGCAAATTTTTTGGGATATTCTAAATTTTGTTTCAGAAGTACTTGCGAAATCATTGAGATCTTGTTTTTCAAAAAATTGCTCAATGATAAAAAAGACATAAAGTAAAGTCGATATTGATCCTAAGGTGATACTTACGATGACGAAAAAATGAGAAGATTGCAATGCACTTTGAAACAACCAATATTTTACAAAAAATCCGGGAAGAGGAGGGATTCCAAGAAATGAAAGCAAACAAAGAACAATGACTCCGGTCATCCACTTGGATGTGCTTGGCCAATATCTCCAGTTTGAAATTTCGTAGGTTCCAGTTTTTTTATGTATCACACTCGCTAAAAAAAATAGAGCCGTTTTGCCAATTGCATGATGAAAAATTTGAAAACATGCTGCATGAAAAGCTAGCATGCTGCCCTCTCCAACTGCGATACCAATATAAGCAATCTGAGAGATACTAGAGTAAGCGAGTAAGACTCTCGCATCTGATTGTTTTGATGCGAGATACGGAGCTATAATCACAGAAAGACAAGAAAAAATAAGAATGAGATTTGCGGTTGAAGAGGCATATTCTGCTCCACCAAGGACTGAGAAAAAAAACCGAATGAGAAAAATGCAAAACACCTTTGTAACGATGCCTGCAATAAATGCAGTGGTATGGCTTTCGCTGCTACCATAAGCCCCTGTAAGCCAATCGTGAAGCGGCCATAGAGCAATTTTGATACAAAATCCTAAGCTTATAAGGAAAATGCCAATTTTGTCTGTCAGGTTGTGAGTGTCAATCAATGTAGAAAGATCTGCCATATTTAAACTTCCACAGCTGGAATACACAAATGCAAGGCCCATAAGATAAAAAGATGCTGCGACGGTGTTTATCGAAAGGTAGCGAAAGGTAAACCATGCGCTTGCAGGATGCTTCCGATCAAAAAGGAGTCCATAGATTGCGATGGAACAGATTTCTAAAAATACATAAAAATTAAAGAGATCTTGAGTCAAGATCATTCCATACAATGCAAAGAGTAAGAAAAAAAACATGCTCTGCTTTAACAAGGAAACGTGAACAAAAGCAAAAACCCAAGAAATGATAGCGAGTACAGAGAGTAGAAAAATAAAAGATAAAGAAAATACGTCTCCAAAAAACACGATTCCCCAAGGACTTGGCCAGCCACCGTATTCATATACCAATGGTTCTGGGCTAAGATGTATCAGAGAGCCAATGGTTGCAAGCAAGGAAGCAAACAGAAAAAACGTGGAGACCGCTTGAGTATATTTTTTCTTAGAAGGTCTAAAAGAAAACCACGCACAAATACAGGCTGAAAGAAAAGAAAAGAACAGGGGAGCGACAAAAAGTTGTTGATAAAGAGACATCTTATTCGATTTCCATATCCTTGTTTTTTTGAAGAGTGTCAGAGGTATAACGTTCCAATATTTGGTCTTCATCTAAACTGCCAAAGTGTTTGTGAATAACAGTCACGAGCGAAAGAGCAATTCCAGTGGTAGCTACACTTACGACGATTGCAGTGAGCATCAAAGCATGTGGAAGAGGGTTTGTGTAGATGTAAGTCTCATGATTTTCAATGGGAGCAAGGCCACCTTTGCGATAGGCTAAAGATATAAAAAGGAAAATGATTCCAACCTGTAAGATATTCATTGCGATGATCTTTTTTATGAGGTTCCTCTTGTTCATCAAGCCATAAAGGCCCAAAAGGATGAGAGCAAAGATTATGCCGTAGTGCAATTGGTGCAATAAAATGTTCAATGCCTTGGCCCTTCTTGCAGTTTTTTATAGATCAGAACGAGAGTAGAAAACACGGTTAAGGTAACACCAAGTTCAATACCGAATGAACCTAGCGCACGAATTTCTCCAGGATGATCTGTATAATGTGTCGACAGGGCGCTGTAGTCCAAAAAATTTTTTCCCCATACAAAACTATAAGCACCTATCGCGTAGTAAAATAGAATTCCCAAAGCTCCAATTTTTATGAGCTTTGAGTAGGATATTTTTAGAGGTGAGTTGGGTCCCCAAATCAGATCCAATAAAATGATTGCCATGGACAGCAGAACCCCTCCCTGGAAGCCACCTCCCGGACTATAATGTCCATGAACCACGACATAAATTCCAAAAACAAGAATGAAAGGAAAATGAATTCGTGCGGTTTGCTTGAGAAGCTTGGATCCAAATTCTTCATTCATGATCTTTGATTCCCAAAATGCTTAGTGCTACTAGACCTGCGCAAAAAATAACAATAGTCTCTCCAAAAGTATCGAATGCTCGGTAGTCAGCAAGGACTGCCGTAACATAATTTGGGGCTCCAGTCTCTTCATGTCCTTTTTCGATATATCTCGGGGATACATGATGAAAGCTCGCAACTTTTCTGCTCTTTCCAAGAGTTGGTAGCTGCTTTAAAAATGCGAAAAAGAAAATTGCAACCAATAAAAATAAAACTGCTTTAGCGGTCCTCATGGTTGTTGCCTTTCTTTTTGCTACTGTGAATGACAATCATAAAATATAAGGTCGTAATTGCAGCACCGATCGACGCCTCGGTAAATGCAACGTCCAGAGCACTAAGGTCTGTAAATAGCAGCGCTGAAAAAAAACTAAAAGTTGAAAAAAGAATGACACTGTTTTGTAGAGACTTAATTTGCAAAGCCGCACAGGCGCATATCAAGACGAGAAGAAGTAAAACTACGCTCAAACTTGTGCTCATAAAAGCTCCTGATTTCGACTGGAGAGACCTGATTTGACCGCCGATCTTCCCAATGCGTGAGCAACGATAGGGTTGACGATAAAAAAGAATACAAGAATAAAAAGAACTTTCACCCCCGTTAGGTTCCATCCGATATGAACAGCCAAAGCTAGCAACATAAGACTTACGCCCAGAGTATCCGATTTTCCAACTGCATGGAGTCTAGCAAAGAAATTAGGGAGCCGTAAAATTCCTATGATGCCTACAAAGGTAAAGAAAAACCCTAAAAGGAAAAGTATATACACAAATAGATTCATTGATGATCTTCGGCCTTGTTTTCAAAATATTTTGCAAAAATAAGTGACCCAATAAAGCCAATCACAGCATAGGTCAATGCGATGTCTATATAGAGAGAGATTTGGTTTTTTACAATACCTAGGACTAAGATGAGAACAATAGTTTTGGTTCCGATTAGTGCAATGCCTGTGAGTCTATCAAAACTCGTTGGTCCTTTGAGAACCCGAATGAGTGATAGAAGCATAGAAAGTGCAATAACAATGGCCATACTTTGAAAAAAGATTGAGCTCATTTCTCTTCTCCAACAAAGTGTCTCAGAATTTTTTCTTCCATTTCAATGTTTCCAGAACCTTTTTGAAGACCCTGTGCACTTTGATTATTTAAGGCATGTACAAGAAGTTCATCTCCTTGTAGGTCTAGGGTCACTGTACCAGGGGTCAAAGTGATGGAGTTCGCAAATATGAGCCTAGGAAGACCCTTAGGCAATTTGGTTTTGATGGTGAAAGTTTGAAGTTGTAGGTCCATGTTTGGTTTCAAAACGGCAATGGCAACTTGAATATTGGCCTTTATGATTTCAATCAAAAGCCATGGGAAGTAGAGAAAAAGCAGGCTCAGATGCTTTATAGAAAAGGCATGAACTTTTTTGTAGGGGCTATGAGCAAAGATTTTTCTCGTGTACATGCTAACTAATATAGAGCTCAGCAAACCCATTCCTAGGTGGAAGAAATCAAACTTTTGAGACAGAACCATCCAAAAGAGAAATAGTGTACATGCCAACGCCATTGCTTTCCTTGGGTATCGTAAAATGAGAAAAAATTGAATGATTTTCATATCTCAGGCCATCAGCTAGAGCAATTTTCTGGGGTTTGGTCTTTATAATTGCATTTTTATTCATAATAATTTAGGTATTATGCAAAAAAGTAGGAGATCTATTGTGAAAAAAGCAGTGTATTGTGCGGTATATTTGATTTCGAGTTTTGTTTTTGTGACTCTTGTCCAGGGTGTATTCAACCATGGCAGAGGAGAGAACTTCCTTTTTGAGCTTGGAAAAGCTTTACCCGTTATGGTCCCTCTGGTCGCCATTGGCTTCTCTTTTATTTTAAAGAACGTAGTGTTTTCGTTATTTTTTGGAGTCTACCTTGGTGCGTTGATGCTTCTAGGAAAACCAGGTTCTTTTTACCAGGCAGCTTCTCATATGGTCGAATCCTTTTTTAGAGTTGGAGATCATTATATTTTGGAGGCGGCGGCTGATCAAGGACACATGGGGATTGTGTTATTTACGCTCTTGATTGGAGGTGTCGTGGGTCTCATGAATCGAACGGGTGGATTGGAGAATCTAGTTCAAAAATGCATGGGATTTGCGAAAGATGCTTACAGAACGCAAATTCTGACTTGGGGTACAGGCCTTGCAATCTTTATCGATGACTATGCAAATACGCTCGTTGTTGGAAGTATGATGAGACCCGTAAGTGATCGTTTTAAGATCTCTAGAGAAAAACTATCTTTTATTATTGATGCCACGGCCGCGCCTGTTTCTTCTTTGGCTCCCATTTCAACATGGGTAGCTTATGAAATTGGCCTCATTCAAAGCTCGATGGATGTCTCTGGAATTGAAGGCAATGCATATGGAGTCTTTTTGGAGTCGATACCCTATCGTTTTTATGCCTTGTTCATCTTGGTATTTATTTTGATGTCTGCACTCATGAAAAGAGATTTTGGATTGATGCTTTCTGCAGAGAGACGTGCCAGAAAAACTGGAGAATTGATTCGACCAGGTTCCAGTCCGATGATGGACGTTTCACAAGATCAGATTGTTGTGGAGCCCCAAAAAAGATCATGGGTTGATGCAGTCATCCCACTGACGACAATGGTGGTCGCGGCAATTGTGGGATTTTATGTTCAGGGAAAGAGCTCCTTGGGATCTGAAGTTGCGCATCCAGGGCTCAAAGATATTTTTGGTGCGGCAGATCCAGTGGTGGTGCTCCTTTGGGCAGCCATGATAGCAACCTTGGTTTCTTTCGGAATGATTTTAGGTCGAAAACTTATGACATTGGAAACCGCATTCCAACATTGGTTTAAGGGGGCAGAGTCTATGCTTTTGGCTTGTTTGATTCTGGTTTTCGCTTGGGCCATTGCAGGTGTGATCAAAGAGCTGCATATTGCCAGTGTCATTGTGGAGTGGACAAAAAATCTCTTTAGTCCTGCATGGTTTCCTGCACTTGTGTTCCTTATTTCTGGTTTGATTGCATTTGCTACAGGGACATCTTGGGGAACAATGGCTATCATTTTCCCTTTGGCCATTCCCATGCTGAAGGAAATGTCAGTCGCCAGTGGAATGAGCCCAGATCAGCTTTACACAATTTTTATTCCTACGGCTGGTTCAGTATTAACGGGCGCGGTGTTGGGAGATCACATTTCTCCCATTTCTGATACCACGATTATGAGTTCGATATGGTCGGGCATCGATCATATGGATCATGTAAAAAGTCAGATCCCTTATGCTCTTGTGGTAGGGGCCGTTTCTTTGTTTATCGGATACCTCCCTGCAGGTTTTGGTGTAAATCCTTGGATTTTGAATGTTGTGGGAGTCGGGGTTTTGGGAGCGATACTTTATTATTTTGGTAAGAATCCGGATCTAGAACCTGGAATATAATTCTATATGTCTAGTAAGGATTTATAGGCCAAGTGTACATATGACCTGCCAAAAAGATTGGCGTGGTTCAACAAATGATAGAGCTGGTATACTTTCTCTCTTTGCTGATACCCTGGTGCTTTCGGAATGATAGAGTGATAGGCCTGATAGAAATGTTTGTCAAAAGGGCCAAAGAGTTTTGTCATGGCAAGGTCAGTCTCTGGGTCTCCGTAGTAACATGCGGGATCTATAAGGTGTGGTAGGCCATCAGAGGAAAACAGTAGATTTCCTCTCCACAGATCTCCATGTAGCAGAGAAATTTCATTTCTGCTTTCTAGAATGGAATGAATGAAGATTTTTTTTTCATGCCAAAGTTTGTACATATGTTCTATGAGACCTCCCAACTTTTGGAGCAGCTTCATTTGAAATTCAAGACGGTGCTTCATATAAAAATCTGCCCAGCTCTGACCTTCCTTTTGTAGATTTTCTTGAGGATTTGAACCTATAAAATTGTTCATGGGCCAGCCATACAAATTGGACCTTGGCGTGCAGGTATGTAACTTTGCCAAGAATTTTCCCGCAAGGATCCAAGCGTTGGAACTTTCTTTCGAAGGTGTAATTTCTCTTAAGATGATTTGCATAGAATCCAAAAGAAAGAACTCCGGGACAGGAAAACTCTTTGTATTAAAGAGCTCTGCAAGACCTTGGTACTCGGCTTCTGCTTGCATTGGATTTGTATAGTACTTTCGGATCCAGGCTTTTCCTTTAGCATCAACCACTCTTTCAATGCCTGAGCCTACAGTTGTAGAAATAATTTTTTGCGATACAAAGGGTAATGTTGGCTTTTGTAAGAAACTCACGCTTTAGACATTGTTAGAAGGTGAGAAATGAGGTTTTCACAGCCATCCTCTATAATGTCTAACACTTCTTCAAAACCTGCATCACCTTTGTAGTAAGGGTCAGGCACTTCGCGGACCAAATGATTGTGACAAAACTCCACAAAGGGACGTACCTTTGCTTGCTTCTCTTCAGTATCAGCATGCGCAAGTACATTTTTTTTATTGCTTTCATCCATCGTAAGAATCAAGTCAAAATCTTCAAAGTCTTTCATAGGATCAAAGCTTCTGGCTCGACTCGAAAGAAGGTAGCCTCTATGTTGTGCATGTTCTCTAGACCTTGGATCTGGGAGCTCTCCTGTATGATAAGAAGCTGTTCCTGCAGAATCACATGACAATTGACTTTGAAGCTTTCGATCCTGGACTTTTTTTTCAAAGACTCCATGAGCAGTAGGAGATCTACAGATATTTCCCAAGCAGACAAAAAGTACTTTTTTCATAATCAAGACGAATAATAGGGATTAGAGCCACTTGCGTGATCCGTTGTATCCACGACTTCTTGGATTTCAGGAACCAGCTGTTTGATTCTCTGTTCCACTCCACCCTTCAATGTAGCTTGTGCTGAACCACATCCTTGGCAGCCTCCACTCATTTTGACATAGGCTCTACCGTCAATTACATCCAACAATTCAATGTGTCCTCCGTGGGAGGCGACACCTGGATTGATATCTTGATCCAGGATCTCCTGCACCTTGATTGCGATGGGTGAATCCAAATTGTTGGTGGGTTTGTTGGGGTTTTCAACATGAAACCCGGAACCAGAAACGGATTCAATCCAGTCTATGGTTGCTCCATGAAGTTTTTCCTGGTCGTCTTTTTGGATCAGAACGGAAAATGACTCTTGAGGCACAAGGATGTCACTTTCTTTTACCTCTTGATCTAGCAAAAATTGATATAAATATTCTTTAGCTGTTTGGCCCGAAACGCTGAGTCTCAAATGTTGCGATTCACTCTGGGCTTCCATAAATTGAAGGACTTTTTCCACGGCTTTTTTTGTTAGTTGTATATTCATAATTTACCTCTGGTCGACACTATAGTTGGGCATACATACAAATCAAGAAGGAAGATAAAAGTATTTGAATTTATATGATCTTTTCTATCCTCTAGGCGTACTGGTTTTGATTGCGACTGAATTGGTATGTTGGAGTCCAGTATACTCTTCTCTTGGAGAGCGTTGCTGAGCTTGAGTTCGAAAACAATTTCGACAACGTGCTTCATATCGATCATGCCCCCCCAACAAAACTTGCTCTTGCGTGGCACTTAGTCTTTGGCTCTTATTCGCGGGACTTCCGCAAGCCATACAAATGGCAAGGTTTTTGGTAATGTATTCCGCAATGGCCAAGAGTTCCGGCATGCTTCCGAATGGCTTTCCTAAATAGTCTTGATCTAAGCCAGAGACTACAACTCTTTTCCCTTGGGAAGCCAAGGTTTCACAAACAGAGACAATGCTTGGAGGAAAAAACTGCGCTTCATCAATTCCAATAACATCAAAACCTTCAGATAGAGAGATCATATCTTTGGGCTCGGCGACAGAAACGGCTTCCAATCGATTGTCGTCGTGACTCACAATTTTTTTTCCGTCATAACGTTGATCAAGCTGAGGTTTAAAAAGAATCACTTTTTGTTTGGCAATTGTTGCTCGTTTGACCCTGCGAATGAGTTCTTCTGTTTTTCCAGAGAACATGCTTCCGCAGATCACTTCGATCCAACCTGACTGTGGCATATCATTTATCACGAGCTTATCTCCGAACTTCTCATCGCAGTGTGAAAACTACTTTTCCTTAAGAAAGGTTTTTAAGAAGTCAATGGGCAGTGGGAATACAGTAGTGGAGTTGTTTTCACCAGCGATTTCAACAAGAGTTTGTAGATATCTGAGCTGAAGGGCATGGGGGCTCTGAGCAATGACATCTGAGGCTTCTCTGAGTTTCCCAGAGGCTTGAAATTCTCCATCAGCGGCAATGACTTTGGCTCGTCTCTCTCTTTCCGCTTCAGCCTGCTTGGCCATTGCACGTCTCATTTCTTCAGGAAGGTCGATATGTTTGATTTCAACGAGGCTGACTTTGATTCCCCAGATATCGGTTTGTTTATCCAAGATGTCTTGAAGTTGAATATTAAGTTGATCTCGGTCTGAAAGAAGCTCATCTAAGTCATGTTGGCCCAGCGCAGATCTCAAAGTAGTTTGTGCAAGCTGGCTGGTTGCATACAAATAGTCTTCCACTTGCAAAATGGCTTTGTCTGCCTCGAGTACTCTAAAGTAAACAACTGCATTGACTTTGAGGGAGACGTTGTCTTTGGTGATCACATCTTGGGGTGGAATGTCCATGGTGACGGTTCTCATTGAAACCTTAATCATTTTATCAACGAATGGAATGATCCAGTTGACACCTGCTTTCTTTACACTGGACAGTCGACCCAAACGAAAAATCACGCCTCGTTCATATTCCATGATGATTCTAAATCCACTGATGACAAAGAATAGGGGTATAAAAATCCAAAATAAGGTCATGACAATATCTCCTTTTGTGAGCCTGTGTTTACGAACTACTAACTTGTTTTACTTCTGCGATCAAATGATTTATCGACAGAATTTCTACCTCTTGTCCCTCTTCAATCGCTTCTTTGGACCGAGCTTCCCAAAACTCACCCATCAAGAAAATTTTTCCTTGATGGGGTCCAATGCTTTGAATGACCTTGGCACGGGCTCCGATCATGACTTCATTGCCGGTTTGTTGTTTGATAGAAAAAGTTTTTCCCAAAGCGTAGGCAATGATCAGGCCCACCAATGAGCACCCAATAGATATGCTTATAAGAAAATGAACAGGGATGGAGAAATCTGAACTCGAAGCATCAAAAAGAAATATACCGCCCAATGTCAAAAGCGCCGCGCCCGCAATGGTAAGTAGACCAAAGGATACAACGAAAACTTCAGCGATAAAGCATGCAAAGGCCAAAATCATCAAAAAAATTCCCAAACTGTTTAAAGGAATAAGGCTCGAAGCAATCAAGAAAAATATCAAAGAGACGCCACCAATGACCGAAGGGAAAATGAGACCAGGATGCGAGAATTCAAGATAAAATCCGAGTCCGGCGATGGCCAAAAAGGCAAAAACAAGTGTAGGGTGAGCAATGAAATTGAAAAACTTCATTTTCCATGAGAGCTCGAGATCTTTGATTTGCAGATTCGATGTGTCGAGCACAGTCATTTTGTCACCGAGCTTGATTGAACGTCCATGAATGTCCCGTAAAAGCTGTGCCGTGTCTTTGCTGACGATATCAATGACATCTAGGCGGAGAGCTTCTTCAGAGGTTATGGAGGCACTGTTTTTGACGGAATCCTTGGCCCACTCTACATTTCGATTTCTGATTTGGGCAATGGAAGATACAAAGGCCAGGGTATCGTTCTCTATTTTTTCCCCCATATGCTTCCCGCTTTCGGCCTCGGGATCTTTTCCTGTGACTGTTACCGGGTGTGCCGCGCCAATATTGGTTCCAGGGGCCATGGCGGCGATATAAGCTGCTAGGGTAATAAAGGTTCCCGCAGACCCTGCTCTTGAACCCGAAGGCGAAACATATACAATGATGGGAAAAGAGCTACCCAGCATGAGTTTGACGATTTTTCGGGTCGCTTCCAGAGTGCCTCCAGGTGTGTCCATCTCAATGAGGAGGCCCCAGGCTTTTTCCTGTTCGATATCCTTACAAGCCTTCTCTAAAATGCTGTAGGTTCCCTCGTGAATAGCACCCTGAATTTTTACTCTATATATATAGGAGGGAGAGCTAGAATCAGCATGCAACAAACTGTAGGTTCCAAACAAGATAGAAAAAAGGAAGGCACAAAAATATAGGAAGCGCGCATGCATTGCCCCTACTCAAATATGGAAGTCCTGTCTCCTTGTAAAGAAATTCTATCCTCGTCTCCTGGTATATAAGAAAGTGACGATAAAACTATTTTTATTCCAAATACGTAACTATTGTAGTTATTTTAATTATATTTAATACATTGATATTATTATTTTATTCATAACTATGAACGATTGTTTCCTTTGAAACGTAAAAAGTGTAAATTATTGTTATTTTTTTTCTTGCGATGTTTTTCTTCTCTGTTGTACTATTAAAGAGTCGAAAGACCTTGTTTATATTACCTAAGGTTGAGTTTCATGGAGAAGAGTAAATTAAAATATAGTAATGCCAAGATTCTTTATGTGGATGATGAGATCGATAACCTAGTCGGATTTCAGGTTCACGTAGAGGGTGATTTCTCGATTCTTACTTCTGAGTTTCCTACCAAGGCTTTGGAAATGGTTGAAACGGATCCAGACATTGCGGTGATGATTGTAGACCAAGTCACGCCCAAAATGACGGGTCTAGAACTGGCTGAAAAGGCCAAAAAGATCTCTCCTTACCTTACCTGTATCATGCTGACTGGAAATGCGACCAAAAGTTTGGCGATAGAGTCCGTTCGAAAAGGGTTGTTCTGGGAATTCCTAGAAAAACCTGTCGATTTTTCCTCGCACGAAATGAAGCAGATGCTTTTTTCTGCGATTCAAGAGCATTACCTCGATAAGGTAAAAAATGGGTATCGGGAAGGAACCATTCAACTTTTGGCCAAATTGATTGATGATAAGGACGGACATACACATCGTCATTCTTTTCGAGTTCAGGAATGGTCCATTAAAATTGGAAAAAAATATAACTTAAGTGATCATGAGATGGTGCAGCTCAGGGAAGGAGCATTATTGCATGACATCGGAAAAATCAGCATTCCAGATGACATTCTCAAAAAACCCGGGAGATTGACCGCCTTAGAACGGAAAATTATTATGACGCATCCTGGAAGAGGGGGAGATCTTTTAGAAAGCATTCCTCAACTGGCGGAGCTTGCTTCGATGGCAAGAGACCACCACGAGAGACCAGATGGAAAGGGATATCCAAGAGGTTTGAAAGCCGATGAGATTCCCCTGCTTTCCAGTATTGTTGCAATGGCCGACTTTTATGAGGCTTTGAGCTCAAAAAGACCTTACAAAGAGCCCTGGGAAGTAAAAGAAATCGTAAAAGAAGTTGCTCGTGTGCGAGGTACTCAGTTTCGAGAGGATGTTGTAGATACGCTTCTTGAGGTGCTTGTGGATGAGAAGCTCATTTCACGAGAAGATCTGGAACAAAGTGTGAAAGAAGCGCAAGCAGCTTGATGTTCTTGGAATAAATTCATACAATGTGGGGGATGGACTACCCCGATCGCTATTTGCTCTTTATTGAATACTTTAACCATGGAAAATTCATGTCTGCGCAGACCACGCTCGATGAGATCTGGCTGCACGAAGAAAGTGAGTTGAAAAATTTCTATGGTGGATTGATCCAGTTGGCGGTGTCTTTTTACCACCTTATGGAAGGCAATGGTAAGGGATCAAAAAAGATTTTTGAAAAGGCTTTGGAGTTATTGCAACCTTACAAAAAGATTATATTGGGATTGGACGTACAAACATTACTTTCAGAATCACATATCGTTTATCAGAATGTAGCCGACGAAAATGTCGACATTGCAGCAAAATCATTGCCCAAGATCATTTTGTCATAATAAGCACGTTTCTCCTTTTTATCTTTTATATTGGATTTTCATCATTTGCTCTGGCAGAAAACCTCATTGTTCCCAAAGAAAATCTGTGGAAGCAAAGCAAGGAAGCTTGGGTTAAGGAGTATTGTACTGGAGCAATCAAAAATGTTTGCTCCAAAGCACTTCTCACGTCTTCAGTATCGTTTCAGCCAGATGCGAGCCGAATGAAAGCTCTAAGCATACAATCTTTACCTCCGAAACAAGATATTCAACAAGGGTACACCACCAAAACATCACTTGAGAAAGTCAGATCTTTTTTGTCCGAAAATAAAAAATCATTTGATCGAATTGAAAATGAAACAGGTGTGAGCCGAGAAATCGTGGCTTCTTTGCTTTGGTTGGAAACTCTGTACGGTTCTCCAGTACTTAAAACATATCCAACATTGGCCAGCCTTATGAGCCTTGCGATATTTGTCAATGATGACTTTAGAAGATGGGCACTTCCTCTGGTTCAAAAAGAAGCAGAAAAAAAATATAAAAGCCAAGAAAGTCGAGCAAAGTCTTTGGGTAGAAAACAGAAAGATTGGAAAAGTATCGATTGGGATACACGCATGAAAAAAATAGGGCTCGATTGGTCAGAGCATGTTCAGGCATTTTTTTCGATTGGAGAAAAACTGGAATGGGATCAGAATAAGTATATAACGATTGAAGGTTCTTGGGCTGGTGCCATCGGATATTCACAGTTTATGCCGTCTACGCTTTTGCCCATTTTAGGAAAGAAAAAATATGATCTATGGAGGTGGGAAGATGCCATTGAACTCACTTCAATTGAGCTTCAAAAGAAAGGTTTTTCAAAAGATATCGAGAAATCACTGAAAGCCTACAATAGTCCTTCCTGGTATCGAGAGATTATTTTGTCAGTGTATGAAAAAATTACAGAAGAATCTGATAAAAAAAAACCACTTAATGTGGTTCATGTCTTGTGATCTAATCGACCTATTTCTTATTCTTTGGTTCCAAAACGTATAATACAGCAGGCATAAAAAGAAGTCCTGAAAGAATACAAGAGATTTCACCGATCAAAGCCAACCAACCAAAAGACGCAAGCGCCTGACTTGAAGCTTGAGTTAAGGAAATATAGCCTATGATAGTAGTGATGGAACATAATGCTACAGCCCCACCTAAAGAGTAGAGGGTCTTTTGAACGCTTTGATAGTTTTTGCGGCGATATTTTAGATATACGTTTACAGAGTAATCTACACCGATTCCAAAAGTAACGGGCAAGGCGATGAAATTAAAAAAGTTGAGTTTAATGTCAAGCCACGACTCGATCCCAAACATAATGATCATGCCAAGCAATAGTCCTGAAAGTACATATATTGAAGCCGATAGGTTTCGCAAATTCAAAAAGATAAAAATGGAAACAAATATGAAAGAAATCAAGGTGGTGAGAGGACCGTCGCGTTTGATGGCTCTGAGAAGGTCTGCAAAGATCGCTGATTCTCCAGACATGCGCACGGTAGTTTGGTCATCAAGTCGAACGTTTGATAACGCATCAGAGAACTGAATCAATTTTTTTCCATTGTTTAGATTAGCATTGTGTTTCGGGAACACATACACAATTTTTCCAGCAGTACCGTCGAGTTCTTGAAATTTTCTTCGTATACTCATTGGTAGGTCTTGAGTTTCAACTTTATCCAGATTGACAGCTTTTTTGAAATCTTTAAGATCATTTTTGTATTTATCTTCAAGAAAACCTATAGAGCCATCATCAAGAAGTTTTCTGATATCTTTGTGAATGGCCATTTTTTCGTCTTGTTGCTCAGGAAGATAGGAATCTAGAGTTGAACAAGATGCGATGGTGCGCTCACTTTCAGGAAAGGCATCTTCTTTATGCATGACCTCTTCACATATAGATCCTGTCTCTTTGTTTTTAGGTATCAAAAGAATAGAAGGAGTAAGACTGTCTGGAAAGATTTCTTTCATTTTTCTATCGATACGTCTGATCTCTTCGGAGACTTCGAAATTGGTTTTTAATTTCGAAAAATCATACTCCATGGCCTGAGGAATGAATTGAAAGAAAAGGTAGAGTGATACACATATTGTAATCATTCCCAGAGACAGAATCGGGAGAGAAGCCCGTTCAATAAGAGTATAAAGTCCTTGAAAAAAACTTTTCCATTGTGAGGGCGTGTTGTCAGGTGTCTTGATCATGGGATAGATTTGATCACACAAAGCCGTTAAAGCTGGGAGAAAAATAAAACTAGAAATCCAGCAAAAGAGCATTCCGATTCCACCAATAAAACCAAAGTGACTTAGGCCTTTGATTTGAGAAAACCCTAAGGCCGCAAAAGCAATGCTCGTTGTAAAAGCTGCAATAAAGGTTGGTTTGTAGGTTTGTAGGATGGCCTCTTGCAGTGACTCTTTAGAAGACAGCCCCTTTTTTCGTTCTTCATAGTATGCGGCAAAAAGCAAAATCCCCGTGTTGACTCCGTTACCAATGATGATACTTCCCAAAAAGGCGGTTTGTGAGTTGAGGTATCCGATGACAAGTTTTGAAAGTCCAAAAGTCCAGGCCACTCCAACTCCCAAAGAGAAAGCCAATAAAAAAATGACTCTGAGTCGATAAAAATAAAAAAATAAGGATAAGGCAACCAAGAAAAAACAGATGGCCACGGTTGAAACGATATCATTAATAGTTTGAGAATATTGAGTCAGAACTTTTTTATATTTTCCCCTATAGGTAACTTTCAGAGAAGGGTGATACGAGGAAGGGTCAAGATGATTGACGCGGCTTTGAACCTCTTCTAGTAGTTTTTTTGAAAAATCGACCCCGGTAGCAGTTCCATAAGGTTGAATCAAAATGACCGCGAGGTTTTGATCTTTTGAAAAAAAATATCCGTCGACATAATGATCATACGAGCTTGTTTCGCCTTCGTATTTTTTTTCAATGTCAGACAAATCAAAACTTACCTTGTCTTCATCAATTTCAAAAAAGAATGGGTTTTGTTTGAGTTTTTCGTATTCGATTTTCTTCTTGAGCCGACCTTCGATTTTTTTCAAGTCCTCGAGTCCGATATAAAAGTATTTGTGGTCAGTATAAAATTTTTTAACATCTTCAATGTTATATTCCAAAAAGCGAACATATTTCGGAGGCATCTTTTTAAGCTCTATGACCAAGTCTTCAATGAAATG
Organism: Bdellovibrionales bacterium; assembly: GCA_020434365.1. Classification (GTDB taxonomy): domain Bacteria; phylum Bdellovibrionota_G; class JALEGL01; order JALEGL01; family JAGRMV01; genus JAGRAX01. The sequence continues at coordinate 26,647 of JAGRAX010000005.1, read as the reverse complement.
TTCTGTCGCCTTAATATCTTTCGATTCTATGGCTATAATTAGACTTCCGAGCCCTCCAACGCGTTGCACGAGTTGATTGAGTGTGATCACGCTGGGTGTTTTTTGTGGAAGAAGCGTTTTGAAGTCACTCTTTAAGGAAAGCTGAAAGCAAAGATACAAACTCGGTATCAGGGTAATCGTGACAATTACCAGGCTCCACCATGGATGATCTACAACGGCAAGTAGAAATTTTTCGAAACGATGATAAAAATGTTGTGTGTGTTTCATGGCGGCTACGTTAGTCTGCTCCTCATACCATTGTTTTTGTTTTTTTTGTAAAATTTGATATGCCCCACACGATGAAAAAGTTTGATTTGGATGCCCTGCTTTCTCAATATCGGGGAAAAAATTATCAACTTCATGCTCAGCACATCAACCCGGCCTTTGCAAAGGTTCTCAAGATTATTGGATTTGACCGATGCTATACTTCGGGCCAAGGAGCATACTTATACGATCAAGAAGGTACTCGTTATTTGGATTTTTTGGCGGGTTATGGCGTATTCAACCTTGGACGCAATCATCCATATGTGAACGATGCGCTCAAGCAGCTCCTAAGTCAAGACTATCCAAATTTGGTGAAGATGGCAGCTCCTGAACTCTCAGGGATTTTAGCCAAGATGTTGATTGAGAGAATGCCTGAAGGTTTGGATCGAGTGTATTTCGGGAGTTCTGGATCTGAGGCGGTTGAAAGCGCCCTTAAGTTCTGTCGTGTGGCTACTGGCAGAGATCAGACGCTTTACTTGCAAGGTTCTTATCATGGTTTGACCTATGGGTCTCTTGCAGTAACAGGAGATTCACATTTTAGAAGAGGCTTTGAGCCTATGATGCCGGGATCTATTGCAATTGCCCGCAATGATATGCAGGCACTGGAGAGAGAGCTATCAACAAAAAAATATGCGAGTCTAATTCTGGAACCGATCCAAGGCAAGGGCGTATATGTTTTGGAGGACACTTTTTTAATGTATGCGAAAGAACTCTGCCAGAAGTACGGGACGTATCTCATTGCAGATGAAATTCAATCTGGAATGGGTAGAAGTGGAAAATTTCTTGCGATAGGCTATAGCGAGGTTCAGCCTGATCTCGTACTTCTTTCCAAGTCATTATCAGGAGGACAAGTCCCGGTGAGCGCTGTGATTGGAAAGGCAGAGATATTTGATCGCGTGTTTAGTTCTTTGGATCGTTGTGTAGTGCATTCCAATACCTTCAGCCAGAATGCGATGGCCATGGTCGCGGGCATTGCATCTCTCGAGGTTCTTGAAAATGAAGGCCTGATTCAACAGGCATATAAAATGGGGCAACTTCTCCAAAATGGTCTCAAGCAAAGACGAGAACGCTTTGAACTTCTCGGAGAAGTTCGTGGGAGAGGACTTATGCTTGGTGTCGAATTTTCAAGGCCTCGGTCTCTGCGTTTGAAGCTTGGATGGGATCTGCTGCATAAAGCCGATGCAGGACTCTTTAGCCAAGCCATTGTAATGCCTCTGATGGATCAGCATTCGATTCTCACTCAAGTTGCGGGTCATAATATGGATGTGATTAAATTGTCTCCACCACTTTGTCTAGATACTGAAGATGTCGATTATTTTTTGTCGGCGTTTGATCAGGTGATGGAAGACTGTCATCGTTTTCCAGGGCCTATATGGGATGTTGGATCGCGTCTTGTGAGGCATTCGTTAAAAAAAGAAATAGTTTGAAAAAAAAGTTCCTAGGGGAACTTTTTTTTCTTTTTTCCTATTGTATTTTTTTTTATAATGGTATCCACAACTTGGAGATGTCAGATCTTGATTCCCATGTAGTTTCTTAGAATTGGGTTTTTTTTCTTTTTCTTCCCCACGGATCAGGGCTGCCTCCGCCGAAAATAAAATCATAGGATGGAAATATGGATACGACCAATGGGTTGTCAGAAAAAAAGGGTTCAGTCATGAGTGAGTATGTGCAGGATGTAAGTCAAGGTGGTGTGGACTGGGAGCAAGTCAAGTCTTTGCGTGTGACCCGAAAAATAGTTGACGCATTAAATAATTTAGAAGTGAAGTCTCTATATCTTACGCCTGCCAATCGGCGTAAGGACGCCAGGAAAAAATATCTGGGGTATGGCTCGAGAAAAATGCTTTCTCATGCGCAAACCCCTTTCTTTTTTCACGAGAACTCTGAGATGGTTGATCTAATAGGTAGAGATACTCAGGCTTTTGAGAAATATCAGGAAAGCTGTAACCGAGCCGTTGAGGAAGCGCTTTCAGAAGACCCCGTAGCTGTGGTTCAGGATGACTTTGGAATGCAACATCAGGCCATTGCGATTCGAGTCAAAGGAGAGGTAGTCGGTGTGATCCGTTGTGGAGATTATATTTCCGGCAAAGTAGATGATCTTACGGTGGCCAAAATTTCAGAAAACTTTTTGCCTTATTCAATCGATCAAAGTGAGGTGACAAAAGCAATTCGTAAACTACCTTTTTTTACAAGTGAAAAAGTCGCAGTCATTCAAAACCTTCTTCAAATGCTTGCAGGAGAGATTGGCGTATATCTTGACGAGGGTACCCAAAATGAAAATAGCGAAGAAAACGAAAAGTATAATTTCGAGGGATTGATTACAAAGAGTCCGATGATCTTGGACATCATCAATCAGATCAAATTGATCGGCGCGTCTGATAGTTCGGTGATTATTTATGGTGAATCAGGTACAGGGAAGGAGTTGGTTGCCAATTTGATTCATAAGAAATCCAAAAGAGTTGACCAACCCTTTGTGACGATCAACTGCGCCGCTTTGACGGAGACCATTTTGGAGGCCGAACTTTTTGGATACCGAAAGGGAGCGTTTACTGGAGCAGTAGCAGATAAAAAGGGTCTTTTTGAAGTCGCAGATCGAGGAACCGTCTTTTTGGACGAGGTGGGAGAAATGTCCCTATCGCTTCAAGTCAAAATTCTTAGACTCATCCAAGAAGGTACTTTTATGAGAGTTGGTGATACTGAAATGCGGAAAGTAAACGTTCGCATCATTTCTGCGACTCACAGAGATTTGAGAAAATTTATAGAACTGGGAAAGTTTAGAGAGGATCTATACTATCGTCTTGCAGTTGTGGAACTTACTTTGCCTCCTTTGAGAGATCGGACGGAAGACATTCCAATCCTCATTTCTCATTTTTTGGATCATTTTGGACATAAAACATCTAAGCGTGGCATTAAGTTGTCCCAAGAAGTGATAAAAATTTTTGAAGAGTATTATTGGCCTGGAAACATTCGTGAGCTTCGCAATGAGGTTGAGAGAATTGTTGCACTCAAGCCAGGAAATTCTTTGGTAAAATCTAAAGACCTATCAAAAAAATTCTTTTATGAAACCTACCCTGAAGGCATTCAGGTTGGAGATGAGAATGAAGAAGGTTTTATCAAGCGTCTTGTAGATGAGTTTGAAAAAAGTCTACTCTCCAAGTACTTAAGAAAACACAAATGGAATAAAACAAAAGTAGCGAGATTGTGTGGTATCACAAGGCAAGGACTGAACAAAAAGATATCGAAGTATAGACTTGATCGAAGACGAATATGATTCAGTTTTCACAAGCTCATCGAGTAGAATCGCTTCATTTGCAGAAAACACCTAAGAGAGTTTTATCTTTGGTACCGAGTATGACAGAGACATTATTTGAGTTTGATGTTGAGCCTGTAGGAAGAACGTCTTTTTGTATTGAACCTTCTGCAAAAGTTGGTTCTGTACCTGTTGTGGGTGGAACAAAGAGCCCTAGTGTTGGAAAGATTTTTGCTTTGAAACCTGATTTGGTTATTGCAAATCTAGAAGAAAATAGAAAAGAAGACATTGATTGTTTGGAAGAGCATTGCAATGTGTGGGTCAGTTTTCCATGTACGCTCAATGAAACTCTGCAGATGCTTTGTGAAATGACGCAGCTTTCTCCTAAAGAAACTCAAGCAAGACTTCTCGTTCAAGCATGTGAAAAAAGCTTACAACAAAAAGGGACAGTTGGTTCTGTCGTAAGTTTTGCAGTAGCAATATGGAAAAATCCTTGGATGTTTGCGGGTAAAAATACGTATATTTCAAATTTGATATCTTCCTGTGGTGGCTCAAATGTTGTTATGCAAGAAAGATATCCAGAAATTGATATTGAGACATTGCAGTTTCGTATGCCTGATATTGTTTTTTTACCCAGTGAGCCCTACGCTTTTGATGTTGAAGACCAAAGGCAACTTTCAGATCTTTTGCAGGTTTCTAAAGATAGGATTGTACTGATTGGAGGAGAAGATCTGACTTGGCCTGGTCTGAGATTGATACAAGCAAGAAAGGCCATAAAAGAAATTTTTTCCCGTATTTCAGAGACAATATAATGGAAACCACCAAATTCGGAAAATACGTACTTCTTGATAAGATTGCTTCTGGTGGTATGGCCGAGATTTATAGAGCTGTCGGAAAGACCGCTACGCATGAAGAGCGTTTGATTGCGATCAAGAGAATTTTGCCAGAGTACTCCAGTGATGATGAGTTCATTTCTTTGCTTAAAGACGAAGCAAAATTAATGGTGTATTTGAATCACCCTAATATTGTACCCATTGTAGAATTTGGAAAGGTTGTGGATCAGTATTACATCGCGATGGAATACATTGAAGGCACAACGCTAAAAGGACTTTTGCAGAAAATAAGATCTTCCCATCAGTTTTTTACAATCGATATGGCAGTTCATATCATTCGTGAAATCGCTACAGGTCTGGGATATGCGCATCGAAAGACAGACAAAAAAGGAAACAAACTCCACATTGTTCATAGAGACATAAGTCCTTCAAATATTTTACTTTCTTTTGACGGGGAGGTTAAAGTTGCGGATTTTGGAATTTCTAAGGCTCAAACTCAAACTCATCGAACTCAAGTAGGTATCATAAGAGGAAAAACGGGGTATATGTCTCCGGAACAAGCTCAGTCAGGCACTAAGATTGATCACAGAAGTGATTTGTTTTCTCTAGGGATTATTTTCTATGAGCTTTTGACGGGAAGAAGACTGTTTCAATCGGAGTCAATTCCAGAAGCGCTTAAACTTGCACGAGAAGCCAAAGTTGAGCCTATCAGTTCGATACGGCCGGACATTCCTATAGAGTTAGAAAAGATCGTTCTCAAAATTTTAAGAAAAGATCCCGATGATCGGTTTCAGGTTGCTGAAGATATTGTTGATAAGCTCAACGAATTTTTGTCCCGATTTAATCCTAAAGGGAGACCCATTCGAATTACGCATATGGATCTTGTAGGTTTTTTGGGGCGGTATTTTCGAGAAGAAATGGCCAAGTCTTCAAGTGTATACTTGGGCTTATATGACCAAATTTTTTCTGTGATCCCCAAAAAAGCACCTCAAATTGAAGGTGGCAATGAATTTGGAGAAGCTTTGGTCACCAATCCTTTCTTTGAAATGAGTCAGGCTGAAAGGCTACTCGATAAAGCCACTAGCTCAGTCATTACAGATGAAGTAGAGCCTGCTGAAGATCCAGAAAAAACCGATGCGCAAGATGATCCACATCGGACAAAGTCTATCGATGAAGTTCAAGAATCAAAAAATGATGAAAACGATGATAAGGTTTATGCTAGAGAGGGAGATCAAGCGAGCACAGAGCGTAGGTTAAGGAAGCTTTCTCTGCCTAATTATGAATTTAAGAAGAAAAAACCTGGGGGAATGACTTTTAATATTAGAGTAACCAAACAAAAGTTTTTTTGGGTCTTAAGTATAGTCTTTCTTATATTTTCAGGTTCATTTTTTTTAATGAAGTATGTGGTTGAACACCGAGTAAAAAAGGAAGTTGTTCAAAAGTCTTTGGCTGTTTCTGATTTGGTTTTGCTTACAGTACAGTCTGAGCCAAGCCAAGCTGATATTTATATCGATGGAATTTTGCAGGATTATAAAACACCGAGAGTCTTTGAGTTGGAGTACAAAAATAATTTAAATATAGAAGTTCGAAAAGAAGGATATCAACCAGATCGGAGGGTTTTGCAGTCCCCTGAAGTTCGAGAGACCTTGGACTTTGTACTTCTTCCGATATCTGTTCAAGCCAAAGCTCCTGAGAGTAAAGAGCCTTCTCAAATGTCGTTGGATCTTTATAGTTCTCCGCAAGGGGCAGAAGTTTTTGTAGATGGTGCTTCTGTATCCAAAAAAACTCCGACAACGGTTGTGCTGGAATTAGGGCGTAGTTATAATATTTCTGTTCAATTGGATGGATATGAAAGTGTGCAAGAACTCATCGAGGCAACCCAAGCCACAAGTATAGAAAAGACCTTTGCATTGAAAGAGAAAGACGCTGTTGTACGCAGCACACCAACACCAGAGCCTGCAAAGAAAGATCAAGAAAAGGAAAAAAAGCTTGTGAAGAAAGGGGCTTTGAATGTGAGTTCCACACCTTGGGCCAATGTAATTATTAACGACAAGGTCTTAGGCCAAACTCCTCTGATTGGATATAAGCTTGCCGAGGGAAGTTATGAAATGATTCTTACAAACGAAGATCTGCAGTTAACTCCTGCGGTACTTCGTGTGCGTGTGAGAAGCAATCAAAGAACGACCTGTGTATATCAATTTTCTTCTAGAGAAGGTCAATGCAAGTAGAGCAAATTTTACTGCCATAAACGCTCCCACCATGTAGGCTCTTTATACGTATTGGGATCATTCATTCCAGATTTTTCTCGGATGTCATGTAAATCCCAACCCGTTAAACTTGCGAGATTTTTGGCTTCGTTTTCTTGCCTGTTTTTCAAGTGAGAAAAATATTGAGCGGCTTGTGGACATTGGTTTGCGCTGCCTTTCCAAGGGTACCTCAATACATATCGTCCTTGAAAGTTTTGATTGTCTTGTGTTTCTTGAAAAAATAGATCTTCAGGGAAAGTTTCTTTTGTATATCTCACATGCAATCTCGTAACGGTTACAGGAACGGCTCCGCCAAATCTAGGTATCATTTTCCTTGATCCATTAGGCGTGCGCGTGTTTGGATTATCCGAGAGCCAGAAAACGCCCAATTTTCTGAGTTCTTCTCTGGAGAGCGGGTCAGCTGCACAAGGATCGCACCAGCCCATGTTCCATACATACTCTGTAAAGATAACGCGCTGATTTTCTTTTTGAGTCTGATAGGAAAACATGTCTTTGTAAAAAGTACCAAAATCATCTTTTACGTATACGGGAATATCCATATTTGAGGGCATCTTTATGGTTCGGTAGTTGGTGGACTCTAATAGTCCATTGCGCGTCAGAATATAAATCAATAAGTCCTGTGGTCCTTTTGCATTGATGGTGCCCAAACGTATGGGGAGCATAAATTTTTCTGACTCGAAAGCAATTTGAAGAGGACGTAAAAAGCTCAAGCCAGATTTGCTTTGCTCCTCGAGATTGACCTTGGCAACGAAAAATTTTAATTTTTGGTTGATATAAGGCCGCAGAGCTTTACTCGCTCCTTTGGGAAGTTTGTATCCGTTTTGTTTGAGCCATGTTTCGAGTCCATCGGATTCTTTTGCCGAAAGAATGAGAATATCATATTCTCCTACCGTATATTGAGCTTCAATATGGACACCGAAACTACTGGCTTGTCGATCGTCAACAGCACCTTTTGCCATGACGGTTTGTCTACGAGAAGCACTTTGCGTTTCTAAATAGTTAGGTTGATAGCAGGGGTCAGGATCAAAGTATTCTACAAGTCTAGGTGCGCTATATGCGTCGATTTTTTCAAAGAGCGCGCGTTCTCCCACATTGATTTGACTTCTTTGTAATACACTGGGTACCGGTATGACCATTGCAAATTCTTTTAGATCTCCTTCATAGTCATTGCTCATACTGATGACAGTTTTGTTTTCATGTCTTGTGTAGACAACTTGAGAAGCCTTGTTGAAAAGTTTTGCGTCGGCTTTGGCCACATAAAAGCCACAAAATGCATGTGCATGTGGAGTTTGAATAAAAGCCATTAGGACAAAAATAAGGCAAGGCATGATTTTCTTTGTAGTGTTCATGGTTCTCTCCAAGATCTAGCTAGAATAAGCTCCGACTTTTTCATAGCTCAGCAAAAATTTCAATTTCTTTGTATATGTCAAAATCAAGCGTGCTTTATGTTCGGTTTAAAGTAGTGAAAGAGAGCAACGACAGGAGAGAGCATAAAAAGAGAATACATAAGAGCATTGGGCTCATATTTGAAAAAAATAAAATACATAGAAAGGATAGATACCAATAGGGTGTGTAAGATGATCCCGAATGTGGAGTAAGGACTTGTCTTGGGGTCTGAAATCATAAAAAAAGCAAAAATCAAGATGACGCCGTTGGAAATTTGATGAGTCCATATGGACAACTCATACTCAAGATATAGGACTCGACAAAGAAGCATGAGGCTAAAGAATGTGAGAAAATACGCACTTACTCTTGTGGTTCTGGCTCTTGAAGTCACTGCGGCGCCCGCTGACAATGCAAAGAAGATAAGTAGAGGTGTTCTTCCCCACTGACCGGGAGAGATCCATGCGGGCAAAAGCATCAAAGAAATCACAATGGCAAAATTAGCAGGATTGAAAAAGTGCTTTCCTTTGATTCGAAAAAAAAACTTTGAGGAGATCGCTACAAATGCTGCAAAAGGATGAACCCATATCGTAGTGCTTTTGAGCAGCAAAAGTAAACTAGACGAAGTGATCCAGGGGCTCATCCAGTTGAAAGGTTTTTTTCCATCTGGAAATCTGTGAAATTCTATAACTTGGAACATTGCCTGAGTGAAGAGAGCAGAGGCAAAGCACAGCACAGCTTGTTTCCATTCTATAACGAAGTTCCAAGATGAAAGACCTGCACATAACAGAAAAAAAAGAGATAAAATCTGAAACACACGCGCATCTAGCATGCGCAAAGATTGATTTATTTCTCTGATCGAAGCCGTCGACATGGTGAAAAATGAGTTCCATGTTGATCTGAAAGTTGTTCGAGTCTTGCGACAATTTTCTCAAGTGATCTGGCTCTTGCATAGGAAATCAATCCTCCTCTGAAAGGAGCAAAGCCCATCCCCAAAACTGTACCTACATCAACATCTTGTTCGCTTTGTACAACGTTTTCTTCCAAGCATCGATAGGCTTCATTGACCATCACCAAAATGAGTCGATCTATGAGTTCAATTTTTTTGTCTTCGTCGATGGTTCCTTTGGTCTTGAGCCCCATAGATTCTAGAAAGCTCTCGTCAAGTTTCTTTTTTCCCTGTTGATGTTTGTAAAAGCCCTTTCCATTTTTTTTACCGAAGCGATTGTTTTGAATCATCGTCGAAATTAGAGATGAAGTCTTGGGCAAATAGTCGAAGGAATCCGATAGGTATCTGCCTACGTGATTTGCTACATCGAGCCCAACCTCATCAAATAGATCAAAAGGACCCATAGGCATACCAAATTCCACAGCTTGCTTCTCAATACAAGAGACAGGGGTACCTTCTTCGGCCATTCGAATGGCTTCGGATAGGTAGGTGCCTAAAATTCGATTGACCAAGAATCCAGGTTTGTCTTGGACGATGATGGGTGTTTTGCCCATGGCAAGAGCAAGCTGACGCGTACTTGCTATGGTTTGCTCCGAAGTTTGTTCTGCTTGTACGATCTCAATGAGAGGCATTTTATGAACAGGGTTGAAAAAATGCATTCCAACTACACGTTCTGGACTGGGAACGACTGAGGCTATTTCTGTCAATGAAAGAGCAGAAGTATTGCTTGCGATGATCGTATCTTTAGGGACATAGGCTGCGAGCTCGGCCAGAACTTTTTGTTTTACTTCTATTTTCTCTACAATGGCCTCGACCACAAAGTGAAGTCTAGAAAAGCCAGAAAAATCTTTGGTGAGAGAGATTCGATGGATCTTTTCATCTACGAAACGATGCTTTTCACGGCGTTTTTTTCGATTCTTTTCATAGATAGACCAAATGTTTCGAAGTCCTTTGGCCAAAGCTTCTTCTGAAATGTCTTTCAATCGAACTTTTTTTCCTTTATCTGCGAAGAGACCCGCAATTCCTGCCCCCATCACTCCGGCGCCCAATACTGCTGTACGAGATATCGGATGCGGAGGAACATTTCCCTGATCTTTTTTGATATTTTCCGTAGCAAAGAAAAGCTTAATGAGTGATTTGGAAATTGGAGATGCTACAAGACTTCCTACTTTTTGTGCTTCAACATCGTAACTATAAATCTCCTCTTCCCCATAGGTTTTCCCCAAAACCTCAATGGCTTGTATTGGAGCAGGATAGTGACCTCTGGTTGTTTTGAGAGCCTGCTTTTTGGCTTGAGACAAGATGAAATTTCTTGTGAGTGAAAATTTTTCCATCCAGAGAGATATGCCTCTTATTTTCCTGGGTTGTGTAAGAGAAGGCGTTTTTCGGATCCATGATTGTCCAACTTCAATCAAAAGCTCATTTGGACAGATATCGTCCACTAGGCCCATTTTTAAGGCTCGCTTTGGATCGAGTTTTTTCCCTGTTGTGATCAAGGTCAGCGCATTGATGAGTCCTACAATTTTCGGGAGCCTTTGTGTTCCTCCAAAACCTGGGATGATCCCTAGTTGAACTTCGGGAAGGGCCAATTTGACTTTGGTGTTTTCGCAAGCCACTCGATAATCACAAGCCAATGCGAGCTCCAGTCCTCCCCCTAAACAAGGGCCATTGATCAAAGCGACAGTCGGAACTTTGAGGTTTTCGATGGCTTCCATAAGCTCCTGACCCCCTCTGGCAAGGTCTGCTGCTATTGTAGGGTCTTTGATGGAGAAAATTTCGTCGATGGCTGCCCCCGCAATAAATTGACCGGGTTTGGCACTTCGGATGAGCACACCTTCGATGTCTGGATTTTCGAACAAGCTTCGTACCGCATGCTTGAGTTCGGAGATTAGCGACAAATCCAGTACGTTTACGGTTTTTCCTTCCTGGTCCAACACCAAGTGCGCGATGTGACTGTCTTCGATTTGTATGTGAAGATGTTTATAATTCATGACTTATGCTTTCTCAATCACAACCGCACCTCCTTGGCCTCCACCGATACAGATGGTGGCCAAAGCAAGTTTGGCTTGTTTGTTTCTTTGAAGTTCTTTTGCCAGAGTCATTACAATACGAGCTCCAGAGCTTCCTACTGGGTGTCCAAGAGCAATGGCTCCTCCGTGTACATTGAGTTTTGATGGATCAATTTCGCTCAAGAGATTCCCAAACGAAAGTCCGAAGCGATCTCCCAGGCTTGGGTTTTTAAACAACTGCGAGACTGCCAAAACTTGAGCCGCAAAGGCTTCGTTGATTTCGACGTAATCCATCTCTGCTAAGGTATGGCCTGCTTTTCTTAGTGCCACTGGACTTGCAATTGCGGGTCCCAATCCCATTCTTTTGGGGTCCAGTCCTGCGTAAGCATAAGACTTGATCCATGCAAGAGGCTGCAGACCCAGTTTTTGAACTTTTTCTTCGCTCATCAGTAGTAGAGCGCAGGCTCCGTCTGTGATTTGACTGCTTGATCCAGCTGTGACCGAACCGTGTCTGCGATCAAAGAAAGGTTTGAGTTTTGCCAAGGCTTCCATGGTTTGGTTGGGTCTGGGACCTATATCTTGTGTGATGACCTTATCCTTAGAGGGAAGGTAGAAAGGTACAATTTCTTGATCGAAACGACCTGACTTGGCTGCAGATGAAGCTTTGAGATGGCTATGGAGAGAGAATTCATCTTGCATCTCTCGTGTAATGCCAAACTCATTGGCCAAAATTTGAGCGGTTTGTCCCATGTTCAAACCACAGAAAGGATCTTTCAATCCTTCTACAAGTCCGATGATGGGTTTGATCATTGAAAGTCTGAAGTTTCTAAGGTGGGAGATTTTCGCAAGGGGCGTTTTTTTTCTTGAGAGGCCAGCCAAAAAACGACTCATAGATTTGGGGAACAGTAAGGGAATATTGCTCATGGACTCTGTTCCACCGACGACCACTGTGTCAGTTCTTCCAAGAGAAATAAGATCAAATCCAGTGGTCACAGCTTGCATTCCGGATGCGCAGTTTCTTGATACGGTGTGAGCACTGGTGCTGAGAGGTAACCCCGCTTGGAGCGCAATGACTCTGGCAATGTTGGTTGCATTTGCAGGTTGGGCTACGTTTCCAAAAACGACTTCCCCCACAGTTGATGGGTCAATACCTGTTCTCTCTAGAAGCTCTTGTGTGACTGCTCGACCTAGTTCTTGAGCTGAAACATCATCAAATTCGGTTCCAGCTTTGACAAATGGGGTACGAAACCCCTCTACAATGGCTACTCTCGTCATAGCAAGCTCTACTACTCGAGATTCTGCTTTGGAGCAAAGATTTTGCATTTGGACTGACAAACAAAACCAAGAAGCCATGAAAATCGTGCGCTCTTTTCGAGGGCATGTTAGGGAAGGGGATATGTCGGAGCATCTTGAGAATCAGTGGGTAGACCTTGTGAGGTCTGCAAGAGGTCTTGTAGATCAAAGCATTCGAAGTGGGAGAAAAGAAATGACAAAATCAGCAAAAAAACTGCAAGGCCAATTTGAAACCTTGGACGACATTCGCTCAGAGTTAGGAGATTGCAAAAGGTGTAAACTTCACTCGGATCGGAATCACATTGTTTTTGGTGTGGGCAATCCAAAGGCGGATTTGGTGATTGTGGGTGAAGCACCAGGGCGAGATGAGGACAAGCAGGGGGAGCCTTTTGTGGGTCGAGCGGGTAAACTATTGACCGACATTTTATCTGCCATTGGTCTCTCCAGAGATGATGTGTACATTTGTAATGTTATCAAGTGTAGACCTCCTCAGAACCGCAACCCTGAATTGGATGAAATTGAGCAATGCGAGCCTTTTCTCAAAGCACAAATTGCTTCGATCTCCCCGAGTATCATTCTTACGGTTGGAAAATTTGCGGCACATGCTTTGTTGCAGGTTGAAACACCCATTTCTCAACTGCGTGGAAACTTTTTTGAGTATGAGGGGATTCCCATGATTCCGACCTACCATCCAGCTTATTTGCTGCGCAATCCTTCTGCGAAAAAAATTGTATGGGAAGATATGAAAAAGCTGCATGCAAAGCTATGCACGCTTACGGGGAAAAAGCTTGTGTTGAAAGGGAAATGATATGGGTTTTTTTTCCAGATGGTTTGGAGGGCGCAGCTCCTCAAAAGAGGTGTACGAATTTACGCCAAAAGAGGAATATGTAGAATCCCTTGAGTTTGAGCGTCGAATTCAAAGCGCATTTACAAATCGAGATCAAGCCATATCGTGGTTGGAGGATGATCCACTGCGCTTTTGTGATTACTGCGGAGATCGCAATCAGCCAAGTCCTACATCAAGCAGGGAAGGAATTGGTTTGGTGACTTTTTACAAAAGAGTACCCGAAGGGGCAAGAGACTTAAGAATTGTTTTGGGCTCCTATTGGTTTGTGTTTCCTGCAAGTGAAATGAAATGTCGTTCATGTGGCAAGACAGTTATTCGATAGATTTTGACTTGCCAGAAGAGCAGATTGCTCGTCATCCAAGCGAAAAAAGAGGGCAAAGCCGCCTGATGCTTGTGGATTCAAAATCTCGTATCTGCAGAGATCAACATTTTTCGGATCTTGTGGATGCATTCTCAGGAGACGAAGTCTTAGTTCTCAATCATGCTAAAGTTGATCATGTGCGTATGACATGGACGTACAAAGATAAAGCCCAAGAGGTATTTTTTTTGGATCATCTAGAAGATAATGGTGAAAGCTCCATGTGGCTTGCGATGGTTTCTGGAAAGAAACTTCAGTTGGGTCAAAGCTACGAGTTAGATGCTAAAGTGAGTTTCATGATTCAAGAACGTTTGGACAATGGAATTTGTAGAATCAATGTAAAAAAGAATGTTCAAGAGATGCAGGAGATGTTCAAGTCTCAAGGAAAAGTTCCACTCCCTCCTTACATTTTACAACAGAGAAAAAAGAATGGAGAAAATCTCTACGAAGCAGACGATACGTATCGATATCAGACTGTATTTGCACAAAAACCAGGAGCCGTTGCTGCGCCCACAGCCGGACTGCACTTTACAGATGAAGTGTTAGCGAGGCTTCAAGGCAAGGGAGTGTCGATAGAGAAAGTTTTTTTGAAAGTCGGTTGGGGAACTTTTGCAGGACTTACGCAAAAGAACTTTGACGAAAAAAAACTTCACAAAGAACATGTGGAGATTTCTCCAGAAACTGCGCAGCATTTGATCCGAGCCAAACAAAAAAAACAAAACATTGTTTCGGTTGGAACTACAACGCTGAGAGCTTTGGAATGGTGGGCTGCGCAAGGTTTGTCTGAGAAGGGTATATGCGGTGATTGTGATTTGTTCCTTTATCCTCCTCATCGATTTGAAGTTGCGAGTTCATTGATTACCAACTTTCATTTGCCCAAATCGAGTCTTTTTCTTTTGGTAGCAGCATTTTTGGGGGGAGAGGATTCCTGCCAGGCTCTTAGAAGCATGTATCTACGAGCCATAGAAAAAAAATACCTATTTTATAGCTATGGAGATGCCATGATGATTCGAGGGGAGCAGAATTAGTGTTTTCTTTTGAGCTTTATTCCAAAGATCCCAAAAGCAATGCGCGAAGAGGCCAGCTTAGGACCAATCATGGAACCGTCCAAACGCCCGTTTTTATGCCAGTGGGTACCAATATGACGGTGAAGACTTTGGACGCTTTTGATTTGACATCGCTGGGAGCTGAAATCATTTTGTCCAATGCTTATCACAACTATTTGAGACCGGGAGATGTGCGGGTTGCAAGTATGGGTGGAGTTCATCAGATGATGGCCTGGAAAAGAAGCCTTCTGACAGATAGCGGAGGCTTTCAGATTTTTAGTCTCAAAGGTTTGAGAAAAATCAGTGAAGAAGGTGTGAAGTTTCAATCCCATCTAAGTGGAGAGAGGCACTTTCTCAGTCCCGAAAGAGTTGTTGAGCTCCAAAGAAATTTGGGGAGCGATATCATGATGCCTTTGGATCACTGTATTGAACTGCCCAGCGAGAAGCAAAAAGTTCTGGAAGCCGCGCAGAGGACATTGAGATGGCTTGATCGAGCGGTGAAGCAGCCAAGAAATGAAGGCCAAGCATTGTTTGGTATCGTACAAGGAGGAATCGATGCGCAGATCAGGACATTTAGTGCGAAGGAAACCATTGAAAGAGATCTCCCAGGATATTCCATCGGAGGTCTGAGTGTGGGGGAAGAAAAAAATGCAATGATGGAGATGATCGAAGTTTGTACCGAAATTTTACCACATGACAAACCTCGCTACTTAATGGGAGTAGGAACGCCTCGAGATCTTATTGAGGGCGTCTACCGAGGGGTGGATATGTTTGATTGTGTGATGCCCAGTCGTAATGCTCGCAATGGGACGCTGTTTACTTCTGAAGGAAAAGTAAATATCAAAAAAGCACAATATAGTGAGGATCAAACTTCTCTCGATCCAGATTGTAGCTGTCATACCTGTAAAAATTTCACGCGTGCGTATTTACATCACTTATTTCGATGCAATGAAATTTTGGGCCTTCGGCTCAACACGATTCACAATATTCATTATTATTTGGAGTTGATGAGAAAGGTGCGAGAGTCTCTAGACCAAGGAAGGTTCTCCGAATTTTACAGACAATGGATCTCTTCGCAGGTCTAGGCGCTTTGGAGTTAGTGGGCTTGCCACATCAAATAACTTTCCGGCTCTGATCTAAGATTCGTTGACATTTCATGGGCCTGAACGTACAAGCTTGGGCCATGATATCAGAAGTTTATGCCATGGCCACCCCGCCATCTGGCTCCGAAGGTGCCGGAGGGGGTCTTTTTAGTACACTTTCTTTGATGATTGTGATTTTTGGAATCGTTTATTTTTTGATGATTCGTCCAGAAAAAAAGCGACAATCGGAGCATCAAAGTTTTCTCAATGACTTAAAAAAAGGTGATGAAGTCATTACTCAGGCGGGTTTGTTTGGAAAAGTTACAGGCGTTGCTGAAAAAGTCGTGACCTTGGAAATTTCCGACAAAGTGAAAGTCAAAGTTGCAAAGCACAGTGTTGCGGGACTTGCAAACTCCCAGGCTACTGAGACGCAAAAAAGCGTGCGAGGATAATAATGAGTTCGAATTGGAAATGGAAATCGGGGCTGGCGGCTCTGAGTATTGTATTGGGCATTTGGTTTGTTTTGCCGACAATTTTTTCGGGTTCGGGATCTCAAGAGTCTGGAGAGCCTTTGTGGTATGAGAAGTTTCTTCCAGACTCCGCAATTCAACTTGGTTTGGATCTCAGAGGTGGAATTTACATGTCTTTGGGGGTTGATTTAGATCGCGCTCTCCTCAACGAATCAGATCGTTACGTCAATGACCTAAAAGAATTTTTACAGGACAGAGACATTCCATTTTCGAAGATTGAACGACAGTACTCTTCTACAAAGATTCATGTACATTTGGAAACTGAAGACGATATGGACGCCTTTGAGTCCCTTTTGTCCAATGAGTTTAATATTTTGACCATCGTATCAGCGGATTCATCAACTTTATCCTATGAGTTAAATTTAGACCCCAATCGACAGTCTGAGATTGAAAGGGATACGATCACACAAGCCCTGGAAACCTTAAGAAATCGTCTCGATGAATTTGGTGTGGCAGAGCCAAGCATTCAAGCTAAGGGTAAGGACCAGATTATTGTTCAGCTCCCTGGTTTGAGCGATCCTTCGAAGGCCAAGGAGATTTTGGCGAGAACGGCTCAATTGGAATTTAAAATTGTGGATCGAGAGAGCTTGAGTCCTGCAGAACTATCGGAGCTTATCGAGGAAGCCGAAAAAACGCTTGTGGAGGATTATTCCGTCGAGCAGCTCAATGCTGCCTTGTATGGAAAAATTCCCAGTGGAACGGAAGTCATGTTTGAAGAGCTTGCTGACTCATCTACACAAGATCTGATAGACAAAGTTCCTTACCTCTTGGTCAACGATACACGCATTTCTGGAGATCTCTTGGATGATGCTCGTGTGGGTGTAGGGCAGTATAATGAGCCTGTGGTTAATATTAGGTTCAATCCGAAAGGAACCAAGGAATTTGATGTTTTGACAAAGGAACATGTCGGGGATCTTCTCGCGATTGTGTTGGATGACAAAATATTTTCTGCACCTCGGATTGATGGGCATATCCCTAGTGGAAGATCTGTCATTACTTTTGGCGGAGCAAAAACACGTCAAGAGATCATGGAAGAGGCAAAAAGCTTGGCGATGGTTTTGAGAGCTGGAGCTTTGCCCGCTCCGATAGAGATCTTAGAAAATCGAACGGTAGGACCTTCACTTGGTCGCGATTCGATTGAAAAAGGTATGAAAGCCATTTTGCTTGGGGTCCTTCTCATTGTTATTTTTATGGCAGCATACTATCGCTGGTCGGGTTTGCTTGCGGATTTTGCTGTATTGATGAACTTGGTTTTTATTTTGGCCTGTTTGGGAAGCCTTCATGCGACCCTAACCTTGCCGGGGATTGCGGGGATTTTGGTTTCGATTGGGATGGCTGTGGATGCGAACGTCATCATTTTTGAGAGAATTCGAGAAGAACTTCGTTCAGGCAAGCCGGTTCGAACTTCAGTGGAGCTTGGATATGAGCGCGCGCATTTGACCATTTTGGATTCAAACTTAACAACCGTAATTACGGGTTTGGTTTTGTTTCAGTTTGGTACGGGTCCGATCAAAGGTTTTGCGATTACGCTGATTTTTGGTTTGATTGCGAACTATTTTACAGCGTTGTGGTTTACGCGTCTGGTATATGATTGGTATTTACAAAAATATGAGTTGAAAAGGTTGTCAGTATAATGAGTCAAAAATTTTTTCAAATTGTTCCCACGAGTCCAAACTTTTCTTTTGCGAGATATGCGCCGATTTTTTTTGCTTGTAGCGGAGTTTTTTTGGCTGTGTGTTTTTACTCCCTTTTTACAAAAGGTCTGAACTATGGAGTTGACTTTAAAGGGGGTTCGGAAATCTATGCACGATTCGAAGGACAAACAACAGCAAAAGATATTCGTGAGGCCTTAGAACCCATTGGCTACTCTGATGCTAGCGTGCAGAGTTTTGGGGATCGGCCGGGAGAGTTTTTGATTCGAGTGGCTCCTGAGGATTTGAAATTGACAAACTATGAGACTAACATTCGAACAGCTTTACAAGGACTCGGTGGGGACAGCAAAGAATTGCAACTTAGATTTTCTGAAGAGAGGGTATATGCAGTTCTTCCTCAGGCTACCGGTAAACAACAAGTCCAAGATCGTCTCAAGGGCATTGACGATGCTTATGCTCAGATTGAATCCGTTACGCCATTTGGTAGAGCTTCAGACAAAGAATTTGTGATTCAGTTTTCTGGAGTGTCCAGTCGAATTGTAAAGGCCTTAGAAAAGCATTTTGGCGTCGCTAAGATGGAAGTCCTACAGATTGAAGAGGTGGGTGAAAAAGTAGGATCTGAACTTCGTACCCAGGCTCTTGGAGCTGTATTGATTTCAATCATTCTCATTCTCATCTACATTTGGTTTAGATTTGACTTTGAATTTGCTCCCGGGGCAATCATTGCCTTGGTTCACGACGCGGTTGTGATTCTAGGCGTTTTTTCGATTATGAGATTGCAGTTTGATTTGTCTACGGTTGCGGCGGTGCTTACCGTTGTAGGTTTTTCAATCAACGATACAATTGTAACCTATGATCGGGTCAGAGAAAACATTCGAAAAACACGGAACATGCTTTTTGGGGATATTGTGAATCTAAGTATCAATGAAACTTTGAGTCGAACCATTTTGACTTCGTTGACCTTGCTTTTTGCAACAGTGGTTTTGTTTTTATACGGTGGACCCATTACCAAAAACTTTGCCCTCGCATTGACTCTTGGGGTTGTCTTTGGAACCTATTCTACGATTTTCATCGCATCTCCTTTGACCATTTATGTTCGTAAATATCTAATGGCCAGGCAGTCTTAATGAGTTCTCGATCGAGGTGGGTGTTTCCAAGCCTTGACGAGAGAAAAGTTCAAGATCTCGCCGCTGCAATCAATCGGCCCACAGAGATTGCGCAGGTTCTTTGTGGCCGAGGATTAGATCATCCAAAGGCGAGCCAAGAATTTCTGAATCAAAGTCTTTCTGACTTGAAGAGTCCTTATGACCTCAAGGGAGTAAAAGAGGCTTCGGAGACTATTGCCACTGCGATTCTCAATCAAGAATGTATTTTTGTTCATGGTGATTTTGATGCCGATGGCATTACGGCAACGGCGTTATTTGATATTTTTCTAAGCCGTGTAGAAGCACGGTTTGTGAGTTTTGTGCCCAATCGGCTTACGCAGGGACATGGAATCTCTCAGATGTCTATGGATCTTGCCCTGGAAAAAGAAACCAAGCTTTTTATCACCTGTGACTGCGGCAGTTCAGATCTAGATCAAATACAGTATCTTCAAGACCATGGAGTGAAGGTCATCATTACGGACCATCATCAAATTCCTTCAGGTTTTTCTTCCTCTACACTTTTGGTTAACCCACAGAATCAGCTTCAAGGTCAACCTTGGCGTGAGTTGTCTGGTGTAGGAGTTGTATTTGTGGTGTTGATGGCTGTGCGGAAAGCCTTAAGAGATGCAGGGCATTTTGCAAAGGTTGATGAGCCTAATTTGAAAGAGCTTTTGGACATAGTAGCTCTGGGGACCATAGCTGATATGGCGCCGCTCACAGGTCAGAATCGTACTTTGGTTCTTGGGGGTCTGAAACAACTAGAGAATACCTGTAGTCTAGGAATTTTGGCCATGAAAGAGAAATCTGGCATTGTGGATAAGTCTGTGATGGACAGCTCTGATGTCGGATTCCGATTGGCTCCTAGAATCAATGCAGCTGCAAGGTTGGGTTTTTCTGATCAAGCCTTGGAGCTTTTAAGGTCCCAGGACCTTACAAAAGTGCATGCAATTTCTGAGTCGATGGAAAAATGGAACCAAGAAAGAAAAGAGATTGCAGATCAGATGCTGTCCTTGGCTCAAAGAGATATCGATATGCAGCTTCGAAATCAGAATCATTGTTTGTGGATTGCTTCGCAGGAGTTTCACCCAGGACTCATTGGGCTTGTGGCTCAAAAGCTTGCTAAGGCTCATGACAAACCTGCTTTTGTATTTACATTTGAGGGTGATCAGGCCAAAGGATCTGCAAGAATGCCTCAAGGGCATGTGCATCTTGTTCATGCAATGGAAGCTTGTTCACAGCATTTGCAGCAGTTTGGAGGACATAGGGAGGCCGGTGGTTGTAGTTTGAAAAAGAATGATTTGGAGGCCTTTCATCGAGATTTTTCAAACTACATCGCACTACATCAAGGGTCATTTTCTTCCAAGATTCACATTGACGCAACGCTTAGATTTGAGTATATCCATGATCAGTTTTTAACGTATTTGCATCAGCTCGGACCTTTTGGGATGGGGAATCCAGAACCGGTATTTCATGCCAGGGTCAAGATTCTTGGAAAGGCTTTCGAGGTCGGTGCAAACCACTTAAAAGCTAGGCTCAGTGACTCTTCGGGTGCGACTTTAGGCTCGATGGGGTTTGGGATGTGGAAAACCTACTGTGAGTGGGGGCATCCAGAAGAAATGGAGATATTATTTTTTCCTGAGTACAACGTTTATCGAGGCAGACGAGAAATTTATCTTCGTTTACTCGATCTAAGAGTTTGAAATTTTTAAAAAAAACTTGTGTGGTGCTGCGTTTGCTTCTATGATTCACGACGCTGGTTGTCGCAAAGTGAGGATTGTAGTACAATACGATTTATAAATATTTTAGATGAGATAGAGGTAGAGAAAAGATGGAAACAGTGAGAGTAAACACCCCAAACCCAAGTGAAACTCGTTCTAAAGAGACCGCTCTTAGAGATTTTGTGCGTTTTTCGTGGAAAGCGACTCGAGGATTGGTCAACCAGACAGAAAACGACATCAAAAAATTGGTATCTGCGCTTGGCAACACGGGAAAAATTACGACGGATCAAGAGCAAAAACTCATTGAACAGCTCAGTGTTCGAATGAAAGAAAGTCGTAAGCAGTTCGAAAATGAAATTGAAGGACACATTGATACGACTGTCCTTAAAATTTCCAAGCTCTATCAGGAAGAAATTTCATCCATAGAAGCCTCAATAGCCAAATTAGAACAACAATTTCAAAATCTTAAGTAAGACAATCAAAAATAGTAAAAAAGGCCGATCTTATATCGGCCTTTTTTTTTTGACCGATTTTAGTATGGCACCTTTTCCGGGAAAAGGTGCCTGGCACCGGTTTTTTTATTTTTTGGGGCAGGGGCGAGTGGGGGCGCTGCCCTTTTTGAAAGCAGCCTGGACAATGTCTGTACAGTATTTGCCCGGAAGCAGTCCGCTGTCATGATCGATATCTACCATCTCAATTCCAGGTGGGACGGAGAATACCTGAGTTTCCTGTCTGCATTGATATGACATAATGTCTTTCCACACGCGGCCGGAGGCTTTTGATCCTGTTTCTCCAAAACCCAAATCCTTTCGTTGATCAAATCCGGTCCATACGGCTACGACCAAAGAAGGAGTGTATCCTACGAATACGGAGTCTTTGTAGTCATTGGTAGTTCCGGTCTTGCCAGCAACTGGACACGAAAGGTCAGAAGCAAATTGACCTGAACCCC
Organism: Bdellovibrionales bacterium; assembly: GCA_020434365.1. Classification (GTDB taxonomy): domain Bacteria; phylum Bdellovibrionota_G; class JALEGL01; order JALEGL01; family JAGRMV01; genus JAGRAX01. The sequence continues at coordinate 5,036 of JAGRAX010000005.1, read as the reverse complement.
TTTGAATGACGGCTTGAAGCATATCCGTCATGATGTACGCGGTTTCAGAATCCAGAATTTTTTTGCTTTTCTTTTCTGGGTTTTCCCAAATGACCCTACCAGATTGATCTGTGACTCTTTGAATGAAGCTGGGTGAGACCAGATATCCTAGGTTGGAAAAGCTTCCATAGGCTCGTGCAAGTTCTAGCATCGTCATACCCGAACTTCCCAGTGCAATGGTAAGGTTGCTGGGAATTTCCGATTCAATGCCAAGAGTTCGAAGCATGCGCACAAAACTTCGAATTCCTTGATCTTGTAACACTCGGATCGCCGTTGTGTTTTTCGACTTTTCGAGAGCGACACGGAGGGGCATCCATCCATCATATTTTTTATCATAGTTCTGAGGTGCCCAATACCCAAACTGCGGGTGATCAAATGAAATCTCTTTGTCTTCCACCAGGTGAGATTGGGTCCATCCAGAGTCGATCGCGGTAGCATATAAAAGGGGTTTGATGGAAGAACCCGGCTGTCTTTTGGCATAAAGAGACCTATTGAACTGCGTTTGCGCAAAGGCTTGCCCTCCCACCATTGCGCGAATTTCACCATTTCCTGTATCCATCGCGATGGCAGCCATTTGTGGCCAAAGGCTACGGTCCTTCATGCTTAGCTGATGCCTTAAGGCATAGGCCATCAGGCCTTTTTCGATGGCTTCCTCCATGGTTTGTTGAAGGCCTGAATCCATTGTGGAGTGGATTTCGAGATAGCCCTGATAGATGTCCTCTGGATTGAGATATTCAGAGAGTTTTTCTACTACATGATGAGAGAAGTAAGACTGCTTTTTTCTAGATGTGGGAGCTTCTATAGGTAGAGGAGTTTCGATGGCTCTTTCGTATTCGATTTTTGAAATGACATTTCTATTTTTCATCCAGGAGAGAATGAGGTTTCGTCTTTGTAGACTTCGCTCCGGGTTGGCAAAAGGTGAATATAAACTGGGACCTTTGGGTAGAGAGGCGAGCAAAGCATTTTCTGCGAGTGAAAGTTCTGAAATGCTTTTTCCAAAATAACTCCGCGACGCAGCTTCAATCCCATAGGAGCCTTCTCCAAGATAAATTTGATTGAGGTACATGTGTAAAATTTCTTTTTTTGAAAAATTGCGCTCGATTCGTATGGTTAAAAACATTTCTTTGAGTTTTCTGGAAATGGTTTTTTCTGAGGATAAAAAAAGCACACGAGATAATTGCTGTGTGATGGTGCTGGCACCTTGTGCAAACCTTCTTTCTATAAGGTTTCGAAGCATAGCTCGTGCGATCCCTGTGACGTCGATCCCAAAATGGTGATAAAAGTCCCAATCTTCTGCAACCAAAAAAGCCTTTTGTGTTTGCAGTGGAATCTTTTCAATATCGATTGGGATTCTACGCTCTCTAAAAAATTCATATACGACCTTCCCATTGTGATCTAAAAGTTTTGTGATTCCTTTGGGTTGAAAATCCTGAAGCTTATCGATTTGAGGTAAATCTGTAAGGGTAGAAAGTGCAAGAGCGCAAATGTTTCCAAATAGGATTCCTCCCATGATGGTCCATAGCCAGGGCCTCTTTATATGCTCTTTGAGTTTCGTTAGCATTCCAAGCGTTTTATGATACTAGATTCTGCGTGCAAGAAGAAATTGTCATCATCGAAAAAAAGCTCAATGAGCTTAGCCAGGCCTTTTCCGTGGAGGAAAAAAGAAAAGAGCTAGAGGCCTATGATCTTCAGATGTCTCAAGATGGTTTTTGGGATGATCCAGAAAAAGCTTCCCAAGTGCAAAAAGAAAGATCTCAGAGAGAGCAGATTGTTCGGAACTTTGATCAGATGCGCGAGCAGCTTGGTGATGCACAAACCTTTTGTCAGATGCTTGAAGAGGATCCATCTGAAGAGCTTGAAAAGGAAGTTCAAACCACACTGAATGTTCTCAAACAGAAAATTGAGGATATGGAGTTCCAAAGAGTATTGGGGGGAGAGATGGATCGCTCTGGGGCCATTGTCTCCATCAATAGTGGTGCGGGAGGGACCGAGTCTCAAGATTGGGCCGCGATGCTTTTGCGTATGTATCTTCGATGGGCCGAACTTCGAGGGTTTTCAGCAGCCATCATCGATGCTTTGCCGGGAGAAGCTGCGGGCTACAAAAATGTTACGATTACGATTGATGGTGAATTTGCCTACGGATATCTGCGTTCGGAGGCAGGCATTCATCGTTTGGTTCGCATCTCTCCTTTTGATTCGAATGCGCGCAGACACACCTCCTTTGCATCAGTCATGGTGATGCCTCAAATTGAGGATGATGTGGATATTGAGATCAATGAAAGTGATCTGCGCATTGATACCTTCCGGGCTTCTGGAGCGGGCGGACAGCATGTAAATACCACCGACTCAGCAGTTCGAATTACGCATATGCCAACAAATATCGTTGTATCTTGCCAAAATGAAAGATCACAGCATAAGAACAAAGCCTCAGCCATGAAAATTCTGAAAGCTCGTCTCTATGAAAAGCAGCAAGAAGAGAATGAAAAAACAAGGGAGCAGCTTCAAGGTGAAAAGCGAGGCATTGATTTCGGAAGCCAAATTCGTTCTTATGTTCTTCATCCTTATCAAATGATTAAGGACCATCGTACTAATTTCGAAATGGGCAATACTCAGGCCGTTCTCGATGGCCAGCTCGAAGGTTTTATTCGGGCCTTTCTATTATGGAAAGCCGGCCACGGGGCTTGATTTTCAGAATGGGAAAAGGCTCAATTCAGACGAAGGAGTCTGCCAAGTCAAGCGATGATAAAAAACGAGGCAAAAATAATGGCGCTAGATGTATTTTTACCTTTGTGAATTTTGAGGACAAGCTGGATATGATTGCGATTTTTGAGCTTGTGTATGAAGGCATCTAAGAACACCTTAACTTGACATTTTGCGTCTAGTTATGCTATGACTGAGTTTGGAATGATGAGGTTGAATCGACAAAATATACTGATTTTGCTTGTTTTTTTGATGGCTTTGCAGGCCTGCGAAAAGGCCAATGCCCCTGCATCATCTCCAGAAGGTTCAAATCGTAGGTTTGAGCTTTCAGAGGAGCCTGAATTCGAAGATACTGATCCACTAGATGACAACTCTGAACTCGAAGATGAGAGTGATGAAATCAAAGACGATCAAGACATTGAAAATGACAATGACGTTTCGAATCGCTCGGAAGGTGATTCTCAGGTACATCAGCAATCGGAAACCGCTACAGAGGGTAATGCTGGAGGCTCACTAACAGATTTGTCCAATCTCAATCTAGACGCAAATGCAAGTGGAACAAAAAATACTGGCGGTGCAGATCATCAGGAAGAAACAACTACCAAGAAGGGTGGAAATAATGGTGGGACTGCGACCGAAAACGAAGGTGGATCAGGGAATCTTGAAACTTTAGGCAATCTCGACAGATCTTCAGGTTCATCAAACGGGGGAGGTGCAAAACCCAGATCAACAAAAGGGGGTCTCAAGCCCAATCCTGAATCTACACCTCGGAATGATACAAAAATCAAAGACCCCAAAGCTGAAGAAGAAAAAACCGTCAGAGAGAGTCAAGATTTTAAGGATCTTTCTTCTTGGGTATTTGATGGCAGTAGTGTGAACAATGATTATTCATTTACAGACCACTCTTTAGAATACGAAATTAAAAAAGCAGTGATTGATCAAAAACCAAATATCGAGAGTCGAGACTATGAAAAGATCAAAAGAAGAAAAATAGACTTTCGTTTGGACTTTATTCCCAAAAAAATAGCTGAAATTGTCGAGCCTAAGATGGATAGTGCGGGTGGTGTAGCATCAGTATTTGTGATGAGTTTTAGGAAACAAATTCGAGAAGCCATTGAGGCTCTTCCTTCAACTTCTGCGAATCATATCGTTATGGTTCTTCCCCCGGACAAGATTCACTCAAAAGCTATGGGCGACTTGCTATCGTTGGTGTTGGATTCCATGGATGAGGATGACAAGGGCAAGGTAGACAGAGTCAGTAAAGCTCGAGATTTTCTACAGAATAGAGGCGCCACTATTGTGGGGGGAATGATTAACGGAAGAATCAAAGGCGTAAGAAATGGCGCGCTTGAAGCTGCAAAGAAGAATCCCAGGCTTATATATCTGGATCTAAATGATTATGTGATCGTAAAAAGAGGTGGAGATCAGAAAAGTTTCGAAGATTATGGTGTCGTGAACCCTGCAGATCGTCAATTCTACTCGATAGCGGAATTATACGATCAACAGAATGCGGAATCAGCGCAGGTTATTCTCAATAACGTGATGCTCAGCTACCTCAACACGAAGCTTGGATTCAAGGTTCCATATCAAGACTAGGGTAGAACCCATCCGCAGCATAAGTCCTATCAGTTAGCATTCATGAAGTTGACCAAAGTCCGGTGCTCCTGTAGAAGCCGGAGAACATGTCTGATCAGTCTATATTTTGGGCCGATGAAATCGCTCAGGCCATTGCTAAGACTTCTGAGAGCTGCGTTGCTGCCACGGGAATTACGCCTTCTGGACACATTCATATCGGGAATATGAGAGAAGTTCTCACAGCGGATGCTGTGGTCAAATCCTTAAGGCAGCTTGGCAAAGAAGTTACCTTTTATTATATCGCAGATACTTTTGATCCCCTGCGCAGGGTCTATCCTTTTTTGGATGAAGAAACTTACCTTCCTCATGTGGGAAAGCCGCTTTCTGAGATTCCAGGCCCCGGTGATCCAAACGAGAGCTACGCCGAATATTTTTTACGTCCATTTCTCGAATCCTTGCAAGTTCTTGATATTCAAGTCGAGCTTGTGAGAGCAGACCAAATGTACAAAGAGGGAAGATATGTAGAAAATATCATCAAGGCGATGGAGGCTACAGATTTGATTCGGGCGATTCTGAAGGAAGAGACGGGTAAAGACACTCCTGAGCATTGGTCTCCCTTCACACCCATTTGCCAGTACACGGGCAAAATGACTGGGAATATGGTTTTGGGTTTTGATGCGCAGAAAAAAACAGTTCACTATAAAAATGAAGAAGGTCAGGAG
>JAGRAX010000059.1 GCA_020434365.1 Bdellovibrionales bacterium | reverse complement strand
TTCTTATAGGTTATGTTGATAGAGACAAGTCTGTCAATACATCAACAAAGATCTTCTTTTATCAGGCATACTTTATATGCGAGAGAAGCTATGAGTGAAATGCTGAGTTTGCACTGCAAAATTTCTCAGACATCTAATTAATATTTTTTTCTATCACTTGACAGTGGAGGCTAGTTTCGTGTACCTGTTATTATATTAATAATGATAATGATTATTAATATAATAAAAATAAAACAATAAGATTGATTTTTGTTTGTGAGAAGGGACGATAGAGATGACGATAAAAATATACCTATGTTTTTTTGTGTTTTTGGTGGCAAGTGTAGTCGCTTTTGGTGCTTCTACTTTGTATTAGCAAGAACATGATCATAGCCATGGTCATCATGTTAAAGCGATTAAGCATACGACATCCTCCGTTACCATTGTATTGGCCCAACATGGAGTTCTAGCCAATGACATCCCCCAATCCATCCTAGGGCCTTTTTTTTCGTTGCTAGGTAAAGTTCATTATGGTCAAGGCTCGAATGAAGAAGAACAGAAAGCATTCCATATGTTAGAAGATCAGGTTGTGAACTGGCCAAGGAATCCTATGAACGATCCATTTTGGACGTCCTCATATTTTATTGCAAAAGAAATTAAAGAAAGACTTCAGTATCCAACTTTTGTAGGTTTTAACGAGTTTAGTTCTCCGACATTGCCTCATGCATTAAGTCAAGCTGCTCAAAGCTCCAGTGACCTTGTGATTGTGGTGACACCAATGCTTACTCCAGGAGGAGGGCATCCTGAACGCGATATTCCTTTGGCGATAGAAAAAATTCAACAGTCTTATCCAAATATTGAGATCAGGTATGCATGGCCTAACAATCCTGAAGAAATTGAGACCTCTCTGATGAAAAGTGTTGCATTACTGTCCGAACAAGTGAGGTCGTTTTCTGCAAACTCCGAAGGCCCGGTGGTTCTGATTCAACATGGCGTTCCTATCTCTGGATATTCAAATGAAAAATTGCAGACACTGATCCGCGAATGTGAAAACCAAAGCGCTAGCTGCAAAACTCTTCAAGAAGAGTATTTGGGCTTGGCTCAGAACAACAAATATTGGAGTTCTTCCATGAAAATGGGAAAAATGATGTCAGAGGTCTTACAAAGAGAGGTATATGTAGGGTTCAATGAGTTCGCCTATCCTACTGCAGATATGGTTTTATATGAAGCCGCGCTTTCTTACAACAAAGGTCCTATAGATGTTGTAACTTCTATGCTCACACAGGGTGGAGACCATGGAGAAAAAGACATTCCGGAGTCTTTGAAGAGAGTATCTAGTAAACTAGGAAACACAGTAAAAGAGTCGTTTACTTTTGCTTGGCCGTATCCAGTAGAAAAAGTAGCCAATTTTTTGATAGATCAAATCAAAAGTGCCCACAATGAGGATTAAGGGCTACATACTTTGCGCTTGCATGATGCTCATTCCTTGGGTTTCTTTACAGTCCCAGGAAATGAGCCAGGAACTTAAGCGTGAGGTTGTATCTACACTGTTGAAAACATATTCCGTACAAAAACTCAATCAAAATCTTAAGACATGGATTGTGTTTAAGACGGTTGCAATAGAAGAACAAGAAATTGAATTTGATAAACACTATTATTCTACTGTAGATCAAGACTCGACATATCTACTGAAAAATGCTTCTTTGACAATCAAATATTATGTTTCTCAAGAGTTACAATCAAAAAAAAATCCAGAAAATAATATCTTCATCAAAGCTCGATGGTCAGATAATTCTAAGTTTGTTCGAGAAGTAAGATCGACTCTATGTCCTGATCAGATCTGTATTCCATCATTTTTTACATTAGAATATTTCTTAAGAACTAAAAAAATTTATATAGACACAAACCGTATTGATTCTTTACTTAAATATGATTTTGATACCGAAAGGCATATTCCTTTGACTGATAAAGATGCTGAAGCTCTTAATTGTCTTCTTAAAAATGAAATTGATGATGAGAAATCATTTTTATGGAATTTTAGAGGTATTAAAAGAGTGGGCGAAATAAAGGAAGTAGAAGAAGTTGAAGTTGATAGCGTATCTGGAGCAAGCAAAGTTGCAGATGTCTCTCAAGGTTCTTGCCCGATTCCAGAAGGAGCTCTGTGGACGACTTTGACTGTTTTTGCTCATGCCTATGAAATGAAGCATAAAATTGAACGCATGCCTTTATATACAATTTTTCAAGCTCAGGAGAATCATTTTTCTGATGAGTAGGAAGAAACTTTTGCAAAAATTAACAAGGGGAAAATAATGAAAAAATTAATGGTTGGTGTTGTGATTACTACGTTGAGTTTATTGTGGATGGGTGTTTTAGAAGCAAATACTTACCGCGAAGGATTCTGTCATTTTACATTTCACGGAAACGTAAAAGGACATGGATCGGTCTCAAAAAACATCTATGAAAATGGTTTTGGGGATCTCAATGCCTGTATCGACCATGTAAAAAACGATCTAGGGGAGCATTTTGATTTTGGCACAATTCGGGTTAGGTACCGAAATGTGTGGGAACGTAGAGAAATCAGTGCGCCTATCGATGCCATACAAATTTGGTTTCGACCAGATGAACATTCTGTTCATTACTATCTTTTAAAATAGGCAAATATTACGGTTCTATGGACCTAGACTCTGCTTTCATTTTGGCTTCCATGTCTTGTATTGACTTTTGAAGGTTTGTAAGTTTTTGCTGCGACTTTTGAATGAGCGCATGGAGTTCTGTTTCAGCAATTTTTAGACCTTCTAAGGTGTTGGTTCCTAAATATTCTACATATCCTTCTACTTGGTTTGGATCAGTAAGATTCCCAAGAGGTTGTCCCTTGAAGAAATATTTTTTTGGAGAAAGGCTATGCAATACATAAATGTTATATGATCCGTTGTCTGTTACATCTGATCGAAGAATGATTTTGTATGAGTATGTTTTTCGACACTGCTCTTCCGTAAATAAAGCTATATATGTACCTTCCTTATTGCCTTCCTTCCAATGATTCATCTGGATGGTATGGAGTAAGTTCTTACTCGCATGCTTGAGTGTAGAATAGGAACTGTAGATACACTGCTCTCCAGGTTCAATATCAATGCTTGCTTTAGCATGCAGTATTTCAAAAGTTAAAGAAAGCGCTACAATAAACGTAGCACAGATGTATGTTGTGTTTTTCATGTTTTCCCCTCGTCAAAGTAACCTTATAGACGACTGGGTTGAATCACATTCAAACAGAAAGATCAACGCTTTGTTTTGAGATCTTTATTTCACAGCCTTCAAATCAATGGAGCCTAGAATTTGATAAGATTTCTGTGCAATTTCAACTCGGATGTCACTAAACTCCTTGGGATTTAAAACAGGCTTCATAATGTGAAGTTGCTCTTTGACCTGAACCGTTTTGTTGTCTTGAACTTCTATATCGGCCCGGTAATCTATGATGCCAGATCTAGAATATTTGATATTTCTTGAGACACTTTTGATTTCAAATTGGGAAGGTACCTGAATGCTATATTCTCTATGTTGTTTGAGAGCTTGATCTTGCCAGGCATAGGGGTATTTTCTGGGATTTTCGGGGATAAAGTCTTCAATATGGGGAAAGTTGAGGAACAATGGCATGTATGGTTTTTTGATTTCCGAGCTTTTATCGCACTCCTGAGGAATGCTTTGTTGAGTTTTTGTCGTAAGAGAAAGGATATTCGGATTTTCCAAAGAGTCTTTTTGAGTATAGCTCATCAATGTTCCTGAAATGATGTGCTGGTCACTTTTTAAGTATTTTTGAATTTCTGAAATATTTTCTCGATATTGTTTCTCGATATTCATCCAGTCGGAGCGCCTAGATCCCACGAGTTGATGTTCTTCTGCGATCGTGGCTAAAATGGAACAGGATTGATTGGTGTCAATTTGGCTTGTGATTTTTCCAGTACTTACTTGATCGAAGTCATAGATTTGAGGTTTTTGAGGGGTTCGAGCTTTTGCAATTGTCTTTTCTTTTAGGATGATGGCCTGACGATTTTGATCTTTGGATGGAAGATATGGATATTCAACAAAGGCATCACCTGGATTGATAAATTGGTTTGTGTCTTCAATATATACCAGGACTTGATTGAATTGATTGGGAACTACAAATTCAACATTTGCATCGATTTGACTTCTGTCATTGATGAATGCTGGATAGGCTGTAACACCGATTTGATCCAATAGAGCAATAAAAAGCATGGCCTTGTCAGAGTTCGAACCTACAGAAGCCATGTATATTTCCAAAGGTGAATTTAAGGCCCATCCTTTTTCAAGGTAGAGAATGGATGGAGTGGTTTCAATATTGTTTTGTAACCAGTTGTAAATAGTTTTGATTTGCTCTTCTTTCGAGTGACTTTGAATGCTAGCAACGAGGTCTGATACATCATCGGGAATCATGTCTCCTTCAAATCGATCTTGCAGACCATTTCGCAGTTCCAAAGCTAGCTGATCCCAGGTGTCCCAGGTGCTTACGTATAGGACGGGTCCATCAAAGGCGCCTAGAACTTTTTGTGGCTCATTTTTTTCAAGATTGATGGTATGGCTGGTTTTGCAATCTACGATGCCACCAAGATTCAAATCGGTAGGTGTATGATGAATCATATGCTCGCGTTTTCGATCGAAGACATAACTAAGAGGAATGTCCTCATTCGTTGTTCGTATGCACACTCTTTTCTGTTTTGTGGGAACTGGCGCATTGAAAAAATAGCGGTCGCTGAAACCTTTTTCGTATGATTTGTCATTAGAGAAGATATTGATTTCTACTGTAACAATGTCTCCTTGTTTTAGTTGTGGAAATTCCACCCACAGTCTTTCTTGTAAGCCTAAAGCTCTCGTTTTAATTTGGCCTTTGGAAATTGTGTGAATTTTTCCCTTTCTTTCGTATTCGATTTGTGTGAGCAAAGGAAAAAACTTTTGTGGATCATAGTCTTGAGACAAAAACTTAGATACCTGCTCCTGAGCACCATCTGTTTTGATTTCTATAATTTTCTTTATTGCTTTTTGGACAGTCCAATCGGAGAGGGGCTCTTTATCTTCTGGAACTTTGATCGCAAGTTCATTGATGGTGACAAGGGTATCGTCAAAAATCACAACAAAAGGGAGGAGTTGGGTAAAAAACTACAAAGAAAAAAGAGAATACAAAAAAACTTTATTTGTGTTGATTTCATCCCTACGTGAATAGCAAAGAGACCGTCATGATGCAATGAAGAAAGTATAGAAGCGATGCATAGGATTTTTTATGCAAAGCGGAACTATTCAGAGCAAAATAAACCCGGATCCAGTTCCAATTGTGTAAGTCTAGTTTTCAAGCGGTGTTCAATTCTTTGGTATAATTCTGTTTCGCATAGGAGAATTTCTTGTGGGAATCCTTCTTTGATTTGAAACTTCGGGATATCTCGATTTTCATTGTTGTAATAGATTTCTCTGCGGGTGTAGATTCGTTCTTTAGTTTGCATGTATAGTTCAGGTTGAATCTAAATTTTTTGGGGATTGGACTTCGGTTCTCTTTTCCACGATGATCTTCCTCAATCGGTGTAAAGTTCTTTTCGGAGTAGATTTCGAGTTTTTGATATTGAGATTGGAGAAGATGATTCCTGGACTTGTGCATGCTGATGTGAATACTCATGCCATGTGGCTGTTCTTGTCCATGCGCCTGCAAGGCAAGACAAAGCAGGCCTAAGAATAAAACAATGATAGTAGATGCTTTCAAGATTTTCCCCCTAAAGCAGGAAGTATAAGTAATGTAACGCGAAATATCAATGTCCGTACTGAATCCTGATTTTTGTATTGAAGTCAGAGATAAAATAATGTACCGTGTCGAAAATTAGCCATAATATCTTATTTTTGTTTGTTTTTTATTGGAGGGGTCATGAAGAACTATGTTTTAGCACTGATAGCTTTGAATTTTTGCGTTCAAGGCGTGTACGCCCAGCAAAATCAAGTGGAATCCTCTTCCAAAGAAGTTGGTGGTGGGGCAAAGTTCTTTTGTGAGGGTGTGGATGAGCAGATCCAGATGTCTTGGGAGTCTATTGTGACTTCGACTCCTGCTCAAGTTAGAGATAACCAGAATGCGGTGGAGCTGCATCAAAGAATAGATGCTTTTATTGAAAAAATTACGAAGCAAGCGGGTTCGGCAGATAAATTGCCAAATTCTTATACAAGATACTTTGCTCAGATCAAAAGTGCTGAACATTTTTATCAGTACAGTATCGTTTTGACCAATGAGTCTCAAGAGGAGATTCGCTTGGCATTTTTGGATTCTAGCTTTTCCGAGTCGCCCTTTGTGAGTCTCAATGCATCCCAAGAGATTGTGATCCCCTCTCGATCTGTCCGTACACTGTCTTTTCTTAGCCCTTCAACTATCGATCAAGAGCATCAAATGAGTCTAGGTTCCATGATGGTAAGACCTTCGACTCCAGATTCCGGACAATTGCACTGCTTTTTTCAGACCAGCATGGATATATTGATTCCTAGGTTTGATTATGGTCCACCTTTTGTGGAAGTACAAAATACAGCGAGTTCATTAGACTAGGTCTTGTCCAGAGCTTCTCGGCGAGTCAAAAAAGGCTTGATTTGGCAAGGCTATTTTTATATTATGCGTCAATATCGTGCCCAATGTATCGCAAATTATTGATTTTATTTATTATAGCTCTCGCTCAGTTAAGGCACTGTTATTGTGCACGCTTGTAGCTTTTGCTTTTGCTTGCAATGGGAAAGGCGCGGATTCCAGACAAGATCCCTATGCGCAGAATACGAAAAAAGATCCAAAGAGTGAGAAAGATGCGCCTGACGGCATTGAGGGTGATGACTCTTCAAAGCTTACGCAAATCAAACTCGAGCAAGGTACAACTCACATTCAATGGGCTGAAAGTGGGGAAAGAGCTTGTATTCAAGTTGATCTTCTATTGAAGAATAACAAGGATACTGAAGTCAAAGCTGCTGAGGATGTAGAATTTACGCTTAAAGATGCTAGCTCTTTGGCACAGGGAGTTGAACATGAGTTTTTCGAAGCCTTTGAAGAAGAAGACTGTCAAAAGAGCTGGGATTTTCAGACACATGCACTGACGGTTGGGAAAGGAAACAGCCAAAAATCATTTTGGATTCAGATGGGTCTAGATGATGAGGTGAAACTGAGTGCAACATATAGCACTGAGAATATGGAGTCATCCTTATCTATCAAACCTCAAGACCCACGGCCCCCACTTCCAATTGACTATGGAATTTTCAATTTGGAACCGGAGAGTGAAGATGAAGTCATAAAGCTTTCGGATTGTTTTGCAATGGATTTTGATATTACAGACTCTGACATTCCATCTATGGATTTGGTCTTGGAGCATCAACAGTCTGCAGGTTTTCTCAGGGTGGATGCAGATCGTGAAGATGAATTTGGTGATAATGTTGATGGGTATTTTTCTTGGCTTAAAAGCGTATGTGAGCAGAATGGAAGTTCGGAAGAAGAATCAGCTCATGTGATCAAAGGGAAGTTCAATGGATTTGTTACAAGGATTCCCACACATAACGGAAAAATTTATAAGAATGCTAAGCTCAAAATTCGGCAGAAAATAGAAGGTAAGAAAGTAGCAACGTATGCTCCAGTGTTTCTTTCCATGCCCTTGCAGAGACCTTTCTACGCAAAATTTGAACTTGAGAAGTCTTCTGTAGAACCTGGGGAATGTTTTACAGTCAAAGCGACAGCCATGAAGGATGGAAAGCCCTATACATTACAAGAAAACGAGGCATTGGATTTTTCCATGGGTCATCCGGCGTCGTCTGAGTGGATAGAAGTATACCACAATCCCGATTGTACGCCTGTACCTAGCGTGACTTCCTATTTTGGAGGGATAAAAAGTGGAAGTCAATCCACAGTGATTTCAAGTCGAATCAGTCGTCCACGCAGAGTCAAAGCAGAGAGTCAGACCTTGAGGATATCCGCGAGCTCTCTGGAAAAGTCCGATGGTAATTTGATAGGAAAGGCAATAGAGGAAAAAAAATATCGGAAAAATCTACAGGTCGCATTTCAAGGTCAGAAAGATTTTGAAGACCTTCATTCTATCGAACTCATTATGCCAAGTTTAGGCTCCGATGGCCATATCAGTAAAAAATACTTCCAAGAAGGATGTATGGGTCTTATCGAAGGTGGATATTTTCCCAAGCTGGTCTGGGACAATCTTCCAGAGGAAGCGACAGAACTAGCGATTCGAATCATTGATGTAGATGCAAGGGACTTTAGGCACTGGTGGGTATATCATATTCCAGTAAGCATAGCGTCCATACCTGAAAGCAAAGGGAATCAACCTTTGGCTGCATTGGAAGGCATGCAAGAAGTTGAAGGTCTCTTGCCATCAGATTTTGGCAATCAGGATCTAGGGTACCAAGGACCGTGCCCTCCTTATGAACATAAATACAGAGTGGAGATCTATGCATTTTCAAAGCCCATTGATATGAATGGGGATAAGAAAAATTATATTGAGTTTCTCAAGGCTTTATGGACGCAAGCCATTGGATATGGTAGTTTGGAATTTAAGGCTAAGCCATAAAATTACCTCAATCTTTCGACTGAGGTTCCCATCCCAATTTCTTTCCAAGATCTAGTAAGTCATTTTGATCAAATCCAATACAATCAGTGTCAAAAGCTTGAACGAGCTTTTCAATTTGCTTGTCAAATTGTTGATAAAGTTCAGGGAAGTTTTGAGTGATTTCATAGATTAGACTTACGGTGTGATTGGCACCAAAGCTCACATACATTTTTTTGATGTTCTCATTTTCTTTTACCCTTTTATAGTTGGAAAGGAGATTTTGGAGCATATATATATTTCTACGAAGCATTTTCTTTTCAGTTTGACTGTCAAAGTGTTTTTGAATGTTCTTTAAGTGAATTCCTGCATGTGGGTAGGTTTCTGTATCCTGTATATTTTTTTGTAGTGTTTCCAGAATCAGTAAATGCATTTTCTTTTCTAGGTCTACTCTTTCTTCTGAAATGGGAATGTCAAAGTGTTTCGAGATTTCTTTTTCGATAATTTTCTCGAGCTTCGAGATTTCTGTGTAGAGCGAATGTCCCAATTGTCCAACAGTACTCTTTTCGTCCAAGTTATATCGAGAATAAAAATTATCGCTATAGAAGAAAAGATGATCCAGAGTAGTTTTTTGATGATGTAAATTAGCTCTTTCGGTGGCATTGAGCTTCATAATCGTAATTTCAAAAGTATCAGATACTTTATATTTTGAATTGGGTTCAATCATATACAACATGCTTCCGTAATACTGTGCCCAATTTCGATTCAGTGTTTTTTCAGGTTTTCCGCTTATAGGAACATTGTAATCTGAAGCCAATTTGGAGGACAGTTCAGAATATTTTGGATGCTGCATTAGATTTGATAGATAATACATATATTCAGAAAGCATATAAGAAGCTTGAAACAGGTAGCTTTCTAAGGGAATAAAAGTATGTGAATTTTTCTGATTTAGACCCGAAGTAACTTCAGGAGCTTTTCCACGCCATTGGGTCTGACCCAAGTTTTTATTTTTCTGATCGACAAAGGCATTCTCTAAGGCCATGCTTGCGACGCCCGTACGTACTTCATCGAATGCTTTTTGAAACTTTGTTTCACATTCGGGTGATGAGTGAATTTCAGGTAAAAATAAAACCTCAAAATCTGCTGCGTGTAGAGATGCAGTCACAAGAATGAATGAGACTATAAAAACAATGCTTTGATGTAATAAAATCTTCATATTCCCCCTCCATGAAGCTTCTGTAGAAGTTTATACCCAAGATAGGCGCAGATCTCAATAGGTGATTTGCATCTACATTTGACGTGAGAATCCTCCTTTCTTTGCTTGGAGCTGAATCAAAAGTCAGGTTTTTTTTCTGTAGTGCAAGATCTTGTTTGAAATGCTTTTGCAAATATGTAATTTGTAAAAGGGTAGGATAAAGGTGTTGAATTCTTGATGCCCTAGATGACATGGTATAGGCTCTTACAATGAAACAAATACTTCGTCTGGGTGTTGTTTTCTTTCTTTCCTCCTGTCATCACACTGCTCCAAAGATTGAATCTCAGTCACACTCCTCTCATTCAACTTCATTGATTTCTTGGCAAGGCTGGTCTGATGATCTTTTTGCCCGAGCTTCAAAACAAAACAAATTGATTCTTTTAGATTTAGAGGCTGTATGGTGTCATTGGTGTCATGTTATGGAGGAAAAGACCTATTCCAATCCAGAAGTAGCTACACTCATTACATTTCATTTTATTGCAGTGCGAGTGGATCAAGATTCTAGACCCGATTTGTCAAATCGATATGGTGAATATGGATGGCCGGCAACGATTGTTTTTGATTCCAAGGGCAATGAATTGACGAAGCAGCGGGGATATATCGATCCCATAGAGATGAAAAACCTGCTAGAGCTTTTGGTTTCTAATCCTTCCGATCCAGCACTGCTACAGCAAAGAAAAACCTTGTCAGTATCTCAGGGCTCTCAGACTTTAGATAAAGATCAAATTCAAAAACTCAAAGGTATTCATCGATCAAGTTATGATTTTGAAGAAGGGGGATGGGGTTTTGGTCACAAGTTTATCGACCTTCCTTGTGTTGATTATGAGTTTTCTCAGTTTCAAAATGATCCCAAGGCAAAACAAATTACGGCTCAAACGCTTGATGCATTAGAGGCATTGATTGATCCGGTGTGGGGGGGCGTGTATCAGTATTCGACGCACGGAGATTGGGTTCATCCTCATTTTGAAAAAATCATGACCATTCAAACGCAAAGTATTCTCGCATATGCACATGGCTACCAGTTTTTGGAGTACTCGCGGTATCAAGATTTTGCACAGCGAGTCTATGACTACCTCATTGAGTTTTTGATGAGTTCGGATGGGAGTTTCTATACCAGTCAAGATGCAGACTTGATTCCTGGGCAGCATTCAGAAGGATACTTTTCTCTTGGAGATCGAGCGCGCAGAAAAAAAGGCATCCCTCGCATCGACAAAAATATCTATGCTCGAGAAAATGGATGGGTGATTGAAGCTCTTGCGGGCCTTTACGGCGCAACAGGAAATCCAGAGTTTTTGTCTCGGGCCGTGAGCGCCTCACAGATGATGCTTCGAGACTATAGACTCGAACATGGAGGGTTTAGACATGATGAGCGAGATCAGGGAGCCTATCTCGGAGATTCTTTATCTATGGGAAAGGCGCTTTTGAGTTTGTATGAGCATACTGCAAACCGCTCATGGCTCAAACATTCAGAACAAGCCCTAGCGTATATTGATTCGCAATTTACAAATCCTGACTCCAAGGTCGGTGGATATATCACCTCATTGCATACAATCGCAGGAAAAGCTGCGCTTCCAGACCGTGAAGAACATATTGCCTTGACCCGCTATGCGAACTCTCTGCATGACTATACAGGAAATTCTGATTATGATGTGATCGCCAAACGCGCTATGCGCTATCTCTCGATTCCTGAAATTGCCAGGCAGGCCTATACTGCAGGAGTTTTGTTGGCGGATCAGGAGCTCTCTCAAGAGCCTATACATATTACAGTTGTGGGTTCTAAATCTGATGTTCAAGCAAAAAGACTCTTTCAAAAAGCTCTGAGTTTCCCTTTGATATATCGAAGAATTGAATGGAAAGATCCAGTTGAAGGGCCACTTCCCAATCCAGATGTGGATTACCCAGTTTTGAAAAAGGCAGCAGCTTTTCTTTGTACCCAAAAGACTTGCTCGTCTCCGCTGTATACTGAAGAAGAGTTAGAAAAGAGAATTGAGAAGTCATCGTGACTAGATTCAAGGAAGTTTTTTTTGGATTTTTTTCTGTAAGCTTATGTTGCGTGATTGCTTTCTATGCTTTCCAAACTCATGCACGAAAGGAAAAATCTTTTTCTGAGATCATAGGAAAAACTTTAGATGGAAAAGCCTTTCACTTTGAAGCGGAAGTCAAAAAACATACACTCACCGTACTAAATTTTTGGGAGACCTGGTGCT
>JAGRAX010000058.1 GCA_020434365.1 Bdellovibrionales bacterium | reverse complement strand
ACCAGAAACGGAAAAGACACAATCAGCTCAAAAACCTAGAGTCCGAAATCCTAGACCTCTTGATCATTGGTGGAGGCTTTGAATATGGTTTTTCTTTTGATGATGTTCAAGAAGAAGACAATATTGTGGATGCCAGAGGCGTTCGACTCTTGATCGATCCATATAGCGCTCCATTTATCAAGAGCTCTGTGATCGATTATTATGAAGATTTTAGAGGAGCTGGATTCTCCGTGAAAAATCCCAATGCCAAATCGACCTGCGGTTGTGGCCTTTCTTTCTCTGTATAAGGATTTTCATGAAGCTTTTTTTGCTCAGGCATGGTCAAACGCAGTGGAATGCTGAGCATAGAGTGATGGGGCGTAGAGATGTCCCCTTAAATCTCAATGGACAAAAGCAAGCTGAGCAAATGGTGGAATATTTCAAAACCCATGCAATGGACCGCATCTTTTCCAGTCCTCAGCTCAGAGCTGTGCAGACGGCGCAGTATGTAGCTCAGATTGCTTTGCAGCAAATCGAACTCGACGAGAGACTCAGTGAACTGGATTTTAGACGTTGGGAAGGAAAGGTTTTGGATGAAATCAAAGACGATCCAGTGTATATCCAGCGCAAGAAAGATCCTGAAGGCTTTGTCCACGATGAAGTGGAAAGTTTTGCTCAGGTGCAGTCTAGACTTCTTCATTGGTTGGAGCAGTATCAAGACCTCGATCAAAATGTATTGATGGTTTCTCATGCAGATCCAATCAGGATTTTGATCAATGCTCTGATGGGCGGAAGCTTGGGGCAGGTGCAGAAGTACAGAGTATTTAACTGCGCACTGAGTGTGATGACCAATGAAAATGGTTTTTGGGAACTTTTGGTATTGAATCATCGACCAGGTCTAGACCTGGGAAATGTGATTTAGAATGTATACATCAAGTAGAGTAAGGTAAATTATCATGGGAAAAAAAGACAATCGCAGAACACCTAAAATGAAACAAAAAAAGAGCCAAGAAAAACTACGTGCTCGTATCGAAAGAAAAAAGAAACAAGCTCAAAAATAGCCGATTGGAAAAAGTCGCTCTAGTGCGTGCCCCTCATGCCTAGCGTGAGGAAAATTTTTTTACGTGGCTCAATCATACATTTCTGAGTTTGTGGGGGATCCGAAGATCGAGCTCCAAAGGTCTTCGGAGCTTAGGTCTGCGCGGCCAACCTTGCTACTCTCTCACCCCCATCCTTTGTATGGGGGAAGCATGCATAATAAGATCATTGACCAAGTGTTTCGAAAGGCCTTGGATCAATCATGGAATGTTCTGCGTTACAACAGCAGAGGCGTAGGGAACAGTCAAGGCGCTTTTGATGAAGGACGAGCAGAGTATGAGGATCTGCAAATGCTTGTTTCTTATATGCTTCGGGGTCAAACGGATCAGAATTCATATTTGTCTCTTCTCGGATACTCTTTCGGATCATGGCTCAGCGCGCGAGTATTTTCTACACTTGAGCATGCCAAAGCCTTATTTTTGATTGCGCCTCCCGTTGGCATGTTTGAATTTCCGGATTTATCTAAGTTTGCAGATCGAGTTCATGTGATTGCAGCCGAAAAAGACGAACTTGTCTCATTGCATAGCCTTGAGTGCTTTTGCAAGAGTCAGTCGATCTCTTCTCTACATGTCATTGAGGATGCAGATCACTTGTTTGTGGGTTCCAGCGTTCGTATGCTCAAAACTCTGATGCCTTTGTTGGAAAAGCACCTATAAAACATCCGCTCCTATGTTGGCGTTACCAACGCAGGGATTTTTTGATGGGCCAGAGTAAGACCCCCGCAATTAAGAGTAGGGGAAGAGAATGAGAAATCAGCATGTGCAGACCGTTGTCGCTGGGGCAAGTCCATTTGACAGACAGGGCTGCAAGTGCCAGTGGGCCTAGGGTTCCACATATGCTTGTCCATAAGGGAGTCGTAGGCGCAGCCTTTTTGAGCATCCAAAGCAATAGTACAAAGGGAGGAATGAAAAAAAGCAGCAGATGTTTCGTGCACCCTCCATACCAGGCTTGACTCGCATCTATTTTGTCACTGACAGCGATATACAGAGCCACAAGTAGCAGTGGCCAGAGTAGCAGCATTCCTGTAATCCATTTCTTTTTGTGTTTTTGTTCCTGACCCGGAACACTGATCATCAAAGCTGTGAGAGAAGCAGTGACGAGTATTGCAATCAATAACGCGATTTCCATCCATTCCATAGAAACATGGGATAATGTGAGAGGAGATCGAGCCATACCCAAAAAGGAAATACCGATCAGATTATAAAGAATACTGACGAGGATCCAACGAAAAAACCTATGCGCGGCGCCGGGTAATGTCTTGGTGGGAAGCTTTTTTTGTAGCTCCTGGATCAGAAGATCGAGATTTTGATTATGATCCATGTACAATCCTCTTGAGCTTCTTAAGACCTCGGTGAATGTTTACCTTCACCCAAGATACCGATTGCTCTTTTTTCTCAGCAATTTCTTGCAGTGAAAATCCTTCAACTTTTGAAAGGTAAATCACGTCCATTTGATCTGCTGGCAACTCTTTCATTTTTTCCACAAGCTCTCCGAGCAGAACCTTTTGTTGATCATCCTCATGAGAATTCGCTTCTTGATCGGTTAAGGTTACGAGTTTTTTATCTTTTTCATATTTTCTCCAATAGTCGATGAGTTTGTATCTTGCGATGGAGAACAGCCATGTGGAGAATGAGCGATGCTCTTGGTAGCTTGGAAGTGCTTTGTGAACCGCGATGAGAACTTCCTGCGTAACTTCTAGGCTGATTTCATGAGATGAGGTTCTGTTCTTGACGAAGCTTCGAATGATGTCTGAGATGCGATGCAAGAGCTTGTCATATGCATCTGTTTGTCCCCTACGCACACGACTCACAAGAGACTGAAATTCTGTCTCTAAAGAAGAAGGAGCCTGAGAATTGTCGGATTGTGCCATAAAATTGAAGCTGGAGACTATGCTACGTAAATGGAATATGTTTGTCACAGGTTTTCTGTAACTATTTCACCTGTTCTAGAAGACAAAATCGAATGTCAAAAAATGGCAATCTAGGATACATAAAAAATGATGTCTCGAAGTTTGGAAGTTGACAAAAATATTGCGCAGCAGGTGTCTAGAGCGCCTTCCTGTCCCGGTGTGTATTTATTTAAAGACCATCTGCAGCGTATTTTGTACGTCGGAAAAGCCATAAAACTCAAAGAGCGCGTCAAAAGTTATTTGCATCCCGAAGCAGACCTGAGACCTTCCATTCCTCTTTTGATGAAAAAGGCGCGGCTTGTAGAGTGGATCGTGACCGACAATGAAAAAGAAGCTTTGATTTTAGAGAACAATCTCATCAAAACATATCGACCACGGTACAACATCATGCTCAAAGACGATAAGTCCTATGTGAGTTTGAAGTTGAGTTCGCATTCTTTTCCCAGGCTTCATATTACGAGAAAGATCAAGCAGGATGGTTCTCGTTACTATGGCCCATTTTCATCCGGTAGAGCCGTTCGGAAAACATTCAAATTTTTGCAAAAGCTCTATCTGCTTCGGGACTGCACAGACTATTTTTATAACTCTAGAACCAGACCTTGTCTTAGATATCAAATCAAAAGGTGTAGCGCGCCTTGTGTGGATTTGGTTAAAAAAGAAGAGTACATGGAACAGGTTTTGCAAGTGGATCATTTCCTGAAAGGAAAAAAAATGGATGTGGTTCAAAGTTTACACGAAAAAATGAAGCAAGCTTCTCTTGAGCTTGATTACGAAAAGGCGGCGATGATTCGAGATGAGCTATTTTCAATTGAAGAGACGCTTCGTCCTCAAAATGTAGAGTCCATAAAAACACATGATCAGAGTCATGTTATCGGTCATTTTGGAGATGAGGAAGCGTGTCTGATAAAAATTCTAAAAATTGTGCAGGGAAAAATCATAGGTTTCGAAGACTTTTTTGTAGAAGAGCCGGTACAAATCATCGAAGATATTTATAGTGCTGTTCTCAAACAATACTACCTTGAGGACCTCATCCATAGCAAAATACCTACCCAAATGATTTTGGAGAGTTCCTTTACAGATCAAGAAACTTTTTTAGAAGTCATAAAAGAAAGAAATGGAAAAAAGCCCAAGCTACTATTTCCTCAAAAAGGTGAAAAATATCGCCTATTGCAACTTGCAAATCGAAACGCGCAAAGCTCATTTGCAGAGAAGAAAAGAAAAAGCCAACAGACTTTGAGTGTTCTCACGCAGCTACAGAAAAAACTACATCTTAAGAATCTACCGAAAAGAATTGAAGGGTATGATATTTCAAACATTCAGGGCAAATACTCTTTTGGATCTCAGGTTGTTTTTATCGAAGGTGAAAAAGATTCGAGTCAATATCGAATCTATTCGATCAAATCAGTACAGGGGCCGGATGACTTTTCTAGTATGAGAGAGGTTCTCACACGGCGCTTACAAAAATTAGATGAAATCAACTATCCCGATCTTTTATTGATTGATGGAGGAAAAGGCCAGCTCAAACAAGCGGTGGAAGTGTTAAAAGAGTTGAATCTATCCGATATCGATGTTTGCTCTCTAGCAAAGGAAAAAACTCTCGTTTCAAGAAGCGGAAAAAAATATGCACCAGAGCGTGTTTTTCTTCCAGGTCAATCCAATGCCATTGTATTTGAACCTAGCTCTTCACTGCTACATATGCTTATGCGGGTTCGGGATGAAGCTCATCGATTTGGTTTGAAACATCATAGGAAAAAAAGAAGTTCAATGACCATCGGATCTGTTCTGAGCGAAATCCCAGGAATTGGACCCAAGAAAAGAAAGATTCTTTTACGTAGTATGGGTTCTTTTGAAAAAATTCGTAGGGCCACAATTGAGGAATTGCTAGAAACCACAAAACTCGACAAAAAAAGTGTCCAAGCTGTATTTGAATATTGTAGAAAAATGGACGAGCAAGATTCTTCCGAAGAAGAGTAGATTTTCTGCTCTTAGTCTCGCACTCGTTTTTAGTCTCATAGGCGTCTTGTGCTTTCGATATCCTTGGGTGCTTTTACTTATTCCCTTTCTTGTATGTCTCTTGTGGAATCAAAAGTACTCAAAATTCTCCATAGCCATTTTTTTTCTTTGTGCTTTGGCTTTCTGTGGAAGAACATTACTTCATGAGCATCAGGTTTTGACAAGGCAGGATACCTTCTTTTCTTGTCCAGATACTTTCATAATAGATCAAGCGCTTGTTTATAGTGGAAAGCGAAAAAAAATAATTCTAAAGCACTCTACTTATCGGGGGGTCAAAATATTTACATATTCTAAAAAATTGAATGAATTTTTTGTAGGAGATGAAGTCGAATTTTGCGCAAAGTTTAGTTTTGTTGAGCATCAAAAATGGGCTTTGGATTGGAAGGACTATTATAGATCCAGAGATCTTTCATTTTTTGCTTCAGCGATCTACAAAGAAAAGCTTGTACAAAGATCTTTCCTTTCTCCTTTGAGAAAAAAGTTGTTTGATTTTCAGAATGATTTTTTTTCTTATCTACAATCTACGTTTTCTGAAAACCATGTATGGAATCTCAAAGCACAAGTTTTCGGATGGCCTTTTCCAAAAGAGCTAAAAAACCCGTATCAAAACCTTGGGATTTTTCATCTTTTGGTGGTTTCAGGATTTCATGTGGGTTTGGTGTATGTTTTGGGTGGTTTGATTTCAAAATTGTTTTTCTTTTTGTTTTTTATAAAAAGAAAAAACCCTATCATTGATCCGTTTGTTGTAGGTGGAGCCTCTGCTTTTTTGCTCCTATACAAAATGATATCATTCTCTTCTCTTCCTTCACAAAGAGCCTACACTTCTATGGGCTTATTTCTTTTTATTAGACTATTTCTTGTTAAAGTACGGTCTTTAGAAATTATTTATGCTGTGGCTTTGGTTTTTATGTTTTGGAATCCTTCACATATTTATGATCTTTCTTTTCAACTTTCTTTTGTATCGACTTGGAGCATTTTGTTTTTTTTGGATCAAAGACCTTTTCAAGAACTAAGTATGGGTCCAATGAATACCGTCGGCCTTAAAATTACATCTTGGTTGTATCCTTATTTTTGTATCAATCTTTCAGCCTATATGGGTTCTTTGCCTATTATCGTATATTGGTTTGGAACTTTTTTCCCTTTTGCTTTTTTTGGTAATTTTTTACTTTCCCCTTTTATAGGGTTGATAGGAATTTCGATTTCATTCTTGTCTTTGTTTCTCTATGTTTTTGGTTTGGGCTCAATTTCCCTCTGGACATTTTCGGTGTATGCAAACCTCCACGACTTGGTGAAGAAAATAGATTTGTTCTTATCTCAGTATGTAGAATTGGAGATTCCTATGCCGAACTTTTCAGGGCTAAGTTACTTGTTCTATATGCTATTTTCCTTTTGCGTCCTGGGGTTTTTGCCCACTGCAAAAAATAAACCAAATATGAGAGCCAAGACACTTTTTGTTTTGGCATTGTTTTTGATTTTTTCTTTTTCGATGCTCAAAGATTCGGAAAATTTTTTCTTCTACTAGACTCCCAAAGCACGCTATAATGAAGGTATGTCGAAGCAAGGTTTAGATTCCTTATCCATCCGTGTGGACAGTAGCCTTAGAAAAATTCTTCTTCAAATCGATAGAAAGAAAACAAGAAAAAAGGCAATGAGAGCTTTGGAAAGAAAGCTACTTTTAATAGATGAAGAACATCGCTCTCCCTATTTTTTGGGACTAGCGATCGCGCATTATTTATCTCAACAATATGATCAATGTCTCTACTATTGTGAAAAACTTCTTTCGCTTGCTCCCTTTTCGATAGAAGGTCTTTGGGGTTCTAGTCTCCGGGTGAGTATTTATAGAACTTTGGGAATGAAAAGAGAGCGTTTCGAGGCTGAAGGAAAACATTTTATGATTATGAAGAAAATGGCTCTTCATAGTCAGGATCCTGGCCAAAGAGAAATGGCCATCGAAGAATTGAGAAAACAAGTAGATGAAGGTGATTTGGGAAAATACTTTGTTGAGCGAAATCAGGAAGCGGAAAGCTTCTCATCAAGGTAACAAATTTATCTTTATAATTTTACGTCTGCTTGCAGAGGATCAAGTTTTTTACCATTTTTTCTCAGTTCAAAATGTAGATGGGGTCCTGTGGAGCGCCCTGTTGAACCTATTGCCCCGACTTTGTGTCCTTTTTCAACCTTTGCACCTTTGTCTACATAAATTTTGTCCAAATGAGCATAGCGGGTTTCGTAGCCATTCTTGTGCTTGATGATGACCATTTTTCCATAGTTTCCATTTCTTCCAACAAAAGAAACCTTACCTTCCAAAGCGGCCTCTACAGGATCACCGCGTCGCCCCCTAAAATCCAATCCTCCATGAAAAGCCAATCTTTTGGTAAAGGGATCTAGTCTCAAACCATAGCTTGAAGTTAGGGATCTAAGTTCAGGGATATGAAGCAATGCAATGCTTGATTCCACATCTATTTCGAGGGTCTTGTGATTGTGCTCCATTTCCTTGGTTGAGAATTGAACAGGTCCCCCTTGAGCTGACAGGACCTCATCTTGCATGTCCAAACTCTTTTGAAAGTCAGAGATGGCTTGCTCTTTTGTACTGATGTGAAGTGTTTCTTCTTCCACTCCTTTTTTTGTCATCAAGGCCGTAATGGATGTGATGATGGTCAAAAGTGTCAATGTGCCTACAAGAATGGCCTGTTTTGCCTTATTTGATATGTAAAATTGAGGGACTCTATTTTTCTTTAGTCCTCTAATTTCAAAGCTTCCCAATTCAGACTCCATTTGGGAAGATATGGGTCTAAATGCCTTCATTTGAGTTTTTACGTTATCTTCGTAGGTCAATTCTTGCATGGAGTCTATGCGAGTTTTTCTTTTTGTCTTCACACGAATATCGAGCAGAGCCTTTTCTTCTTTTGGAGGTCGGTTTCCAACCAGCGAGTTGTTTTGATTTGATTTGATTTTTTGAGCATATTTTTTATATTTTTCTTTGGCCTGCTCTGGATCAATAAAAACTTGAGTTTGCTCTGAATCTACCTCGAGAGCAACCCCTACAATGGTTTCCTTATTTGGGATTTTCTGCTCAAGCCCCAGAACATGTTTGCATTGAGGGCAGGGAACTTTTAGGCGGTAGTCTACTTTGAAAACATTCTTACATTTCGTAAAATGAACATTTCCGGCTTTTTGGACGGGGCTTTCGAACTCGTGTCCGCATCTGTTGCATTGTATTTTCATCGCAAAATGTTGTCCTTACCTCATATCACAAATAAAGCTTTGTAGGCGCCAAAGTCTCATCTCTAGTCCTATGTGTAAGAAAGGAAGCAAACATCGTACCAAAAGAGTATATTTGTAACTATCTGAAAATAAAGACTAAAATTTTTTGCTGTGGCTAAAGTGCTGAAATGTAAGCTTCCAAGGGTTTTTTTGAGTCTCACATTTCTTTCGCTTCTTTTTCATGCTATCCTTTACGGGTAAGGAAAGAGCTCTTTTTGTCAAAGAAAGGCTCTAGACAATCACTAAAAAGTATCCAGGAGGTAAGCATGTCCGAAGTATCTCGAAATCACGTCATTCAATCCCTTTTGAAGGAAAATTTTGAATTTCGTAAGCTGTCCGAAGAGCATGAGGAGTTTGAGACCAAGCTTGAGACGCTTGCAAAGAAAAAATACGTGGACGAGCAAGATGAGCATACAAAAAAGACATTGCAGAAAAAGAAACTTTCTGGGAAAGATCGAATGGAAGAATTGATTGCCGAGTATGAGCTAAGACATTCAAAAACCAATTGATGTTGCTTAGCATAACTTAAAAGAAATGGGGAGTTTGGATCACAAGCTCCCCATTTCTTTTTTACTTTGGGCGATAGTTTAGGTCGAAGGAAGTCCTGTGAAAAAGAAAATTTTTTTAGCCTTGTTATCCATATTTCCTTTGTGCGTTTCATGTAAAAACCAGCACCAGTCGGTTTCTCAAAAAATTGGAAGTAGCGCATATGAGTATACGAAGAAAATCATCTCGTATGGACCCAGACCTCCAGCCTCTCAAGCTCACCTCAGAGTGCAAGAGTGGATTGAAGAGAAGGGAAAAGAATTTGGGCTCGTCATCAAAAAATACCCCTTTGAAGCGTCTACTCCGATTGGAAATGTTGCGATGACAAATTTAAGTTTTGTAGTGCCTGGGGCAAAAGGTTTAGACAGGGTTATGTTTGTGGCGCACTATGAATCCAAAACCTTTGATTCCATTCGATTTGTTGGAGCCAATGACGCAGCATCCTCGGTCGCTCTGTTGCTGGCACTGATCCCCATTTTTCAAAAAAGTGCCTTTGATTTTGATGTTGAAATTGCTCTTATGGATGGTGAGGAGGCCTATCATAAGTTTGATGAATCAGACGGCTTCTACGGGAGCAAACGTTATGCAAAGCAGAGTCTTTTAGGAAAACCCATAAGAGCGGTGATCGGTGTTGATATGATTGGAGACAAGGATCTTCAATTGATCAAGGCTGCAGGGATAGACTTGAGTTTGTTGGATCGACTTAGGAAAGTTTTGAGAGATATGAAAAAAGAAGATCTTTTGTCAGATCGTTGGATGGGAGTTGCCGATGATCACAGCCCATTTGTAGAGTTGAATTTGCCTGTTTTGCATCTGATGGATTTTACTTTTGGTGGAAAGGTGCCTCCAGGAACCTTATGGCATACAGAAAAGGATACGATTGAAAATATATCTCAAGAAAGCTTATCTACTGTTGCTGAGGTGATTATCAGACTTTTAGAGGACCTCGACAAGTCAACAAAAAGAGAGTAAGGCTCGAAGTTATGAGCAATGAAAAAAAATACAAAGTGGGGATTGTGGGAGCCACGGGCCTTGTAGGTCAAGAGCTCATCACACTGCTCACAGAGAGAGAATTTCCAATTGAAAATGTAAGACTTGCGGCTTCAAAAAACTCCATTGGAGAAGATTTTCAATGCATGGGCAAGACTTATCAAGTCGAGATTTTAAGCACAGACTTCTTCGAGAATTTGGATTTGTGCTTTTTTTGTGCAAGTCCAAAAATTAGCGAAGAATATGCTGCGATTGCTTTAGATCGAGGATGTTTCGTAATTGATAAAAATGTGATTGATGGGCAGGAGTATCGTTCTGTTGTAGTTCCAGAAGTAAACATCGAAGACCTACACTCTATGTCTTCAAAATATGTACGAAACCCAAGTTCAATTACTATTCCTTTGGCTCTTGTGCTTTCGTTGCTTGCTCCAGTATATCGACCCAAAAGAGTTTTTGCTTCGAGCTACCAATCTGTTTCAGCTGAAGGTCAAAGAGGGATCGAAGAACTCACATCTCAGGTGGGTGCGATGTTTAGTTATCAAGAAACACAATCTAAGGTTTTTCCACAACGAATCGCGTTCAATTTGATTCCGAATGTTGGGGGCTTAGGTCCGGAAGGATTTTCGTATGAGGAGAAACGTGTTGAAGAAGAGTTGCAACAGGTATTGCATAGGCCAGATCTTCACAGTCATTTTCATTTGACCTATGTTCCTACCTTTATTGGTAGTGGAATTTCACTGTCAGTAGAATGTGAACGCGCCATTGATGTTGAGGAAGTTCGAGCTCTGCTTTGTGACTCAAAGACAGTAAAAGTCATTGATTCTCCTGGAAAAGGTGCGTACCCCGTTCTATTAGATGTACAAGGTCAAGATGAAGTCTTTGTAGGGCGCATTCGTACTAAGACAGAAGACCCAAAAGTTTTAGACCTATGGATTGTCAACGACAATCTAAAAAGAGGAGGCGCACTGAATTTTGTTCAGCTCGCAGAAAATTTTATTTCTAAGGGATAGAAAGTAAAGGTAGATTAAAAACTAAAGGATCCGAATCCAGAGCCCGTACTGCCTCCGCTACCATCAAAGTTTACGTGAAAATCTCCAGAGCCTGAATAGCTGCCATCAGATTCACTGAATTGACTTACATTTACATAACCTTGGG
Organism: Bdellovibrionales bacterium; assembly: GCA_020434365.1. GTDB lineage: Bacteria > Bdellovibrionota_G > JALEGL01 > JALEGL01 > JAGRMV01 > JAGRAX01. The sequence continues at coordinate 1,824 of JAGRAX010000058.1, read as the reverse complement.
ATTTTGCCTCGACTTGGATCTCCTGTGAACTTAGATTTGCTGTAATGACAAAAGACCCTGTAACGAAGTTGTTTTGGTCAATATCATAGCTATTTCCACTTAGAGATGTTCCCGCAAAAGTAAATACAAGACTATCTCCTTCAGGGCTCGTAAAATTGATAACAGTTTGATTGTTTGCGGTACTTACGAAAAAATCTGTAAAGTTTACAGTAAGCTGGGAAGATTGAGATCCCATATCGTTGAGATCCACTGTTGCTGTAATGGTTGCAATGGGGCTGGGGAGCTGACAAGAAGCTAGTAATAGTAGGTAAGCCAGTGTGATGAAAAACCTTTTCATAGGGATTCATTATATCAAAACTTGTGGTAGGCTTCCAGAGCAAGCTTATTGAAGAAAAGTAATGGAAAAACAAAAGAAAAGTCGTAGATCAGGAAAAAAATACAATCGTACCATTGCTCTCGAGATTCAATACGAGGGCACGAGATATTGTGGCTGGCAAAGACAAGAGCGTCAAAGTAGTGTTCAACAATGCCTAGAAGAGGCGATACAGAAGGTCGCCAATGAAGAAATTGTCTGTTTTGCCTCTGGAAGAACAGATGCGGGTGTGCATGCGAGAAAACAGCTTGTTTCTTTTTCGCTTGAATCCTGCGGAGCGCGCAGCTCTGCTTTTTTAACTGGAGTGAATCAGTTTTTACCTGAGGACATTAGGGTTCTTGTCGCCCAAGAGGTTGATGTCGATTTTAATGCAATTTCTCAGACCTATTCAAAATCATATCGTTTTTTTTTACGTTCCCAGGCAAGATCTGAAGTGTTTTTTCGCAACTATGTTTGGAACGTGAGGGATGCTCTAGACAGAAAGCTTATGGAACGCGCAAGTCAGATTTTTATAGGCAAGCATGACTTTAGCTGTTTTCAGACGCACAAAACTGAAAGAAATAATCATGTACGTACCCTAGAAAGAATCGATTTTGGGGATTGCGGAGATTATTTTTATATAGAGTTACAGGCTGACGGATTTTTGCGGCATATGGTTCGAGCCCTGGTAGGCACTCTTGTGGATATTGGGCGAGCTAAAATGTCCATTCTAGATTGTATGAATATGATTGAGAGTCGAGACCGAGGTTTTGCGGGTCAGACGGCGCCGGCCCATGGGCTCTTTTTGTGGGATATTTTTTATCACCTTGAAGTGAAGCAAAACACTTCAAGTGGAGATACAATCTAAAATATTTTTTTCTTTCTCAGTTCAAAAAGGTACTTCCATCCATAAATATACCAATATTTTTTTTCTTTTTCTGTCAATTCGAATGTCAGTCCGTGCGTTCGTTTGATTTTTGCTAGAACGTAGTCAATCCAATGTTCTACGGTAAACATATTTTTGGGCCAGCGAAGTTGTGAGCGAACTTTGCTTTTGTAGATAAAATACATCGACTTCCATCGATGACTCCAGAGAAAGATTCTGTCTTGTGTATATTTTCCACTTGGGTCTTTTTGAATCCATGAGATGGTATCCAAAAGTTGAGACACAATATGCAAATAGTATATATGCTCTGCTTTATAAATTTTTTCGACTTTGTCGAAAGCTTCGACGCGCACATCTCCCAAATAGCTGATCTCAAGCATTTTTTTACATGCTTCTTCTAAAGAAAAGGATTTTGGAAGCAAATCCAGAGCTGCTCTTAGGGCAAATGTTTTTGCATTGAGTGAAATCATTGCGATATCCTGAGAAACCTCTTTTTCTTGATGGACCAAAGCCATGCGTTTTGAAAATCTTCCTATATGGTAAAGATCTTTTGCACGTGTATCGGTTTCTTTTTTTAGACGATCCA
>JAGRAX010000057.1 GCA_020434365.1 Bdellovibrionales bacterium | reverse complement strand
TTTTAGATAGAAAGACCCCACGTCCACCCTTCTCTTCTAAAAAATCAATATATCTACCTGTATCACTATGGCTGTCTACAACGATACATTCTACAAGCTTATCCAGAGCTGCCTGAACAGCTTTTTGGTAGCCTTTTTCGGGTTTGATCAAATGCCCCAACACACCCACAACAGAAGCAAAACCTTGTTCGCCCTGTTCTTTTTTTGCCATGATGTCCTGCACCCCTTTGGCATAACCTTGATAGGTTGAGGAAAACTCTTGCAAAGCCTCTAAACGCGTTTGATATTCATTGATCTCTTTTTCACATGACATAATGTCTTGATGAAGTTGATTTTTCTTTTCGTTGAGAAGCTCGATAGAAGAACGTATGGCTTTTTGATTTTCTTCAAAAGAAAAACACAGTTGAGAAATTTCTTCGAGCGATTTTTTATAATCTAAATGTTTTGACTCTTTATCTTGAAGCTCTTCTCGAAGCTGTTGAAAGTTTTGATTGTATTTCTGGACTTCTCTTTCCAGCTCCTCAATACGAGATTTCTTACTCTCTATTGAGCTTTTGATCTGAGTTTGTTCTTTATAGATCTCAAGATCCTGTTGCTTTACTTTATCTAATGTGTCTTGTTTTGCACTAAGGCTTTGGGTGTGGACCTCAAGCTCTTTGTTTTTTGATTCAAACCTTGCTTGAAACCCTGTTCGAGTTTCTTCCAAGTCAGAAAGTTCCTTTTGAATGGTTTGAGTTTTATCCTCATATTCAGAAATTTTTGCTTCTAAACTTTGTACTTTTATAACTGATTCTTCTAACAGTGTTGCAGTTCGATCAATCTCGGCTCGAACATTGTCTTTCTTATTTGAAGAGTCTTGAATTTCAGATTTCTTTTGAAACAATCTCTGCTGAGACTGTTGAAAACTCTCTTCAACTTCACTCAAATTTTCCTTTTCAGCTTCATGCCTAGCCTGAGTATCACTCAGAATTGAACTACATTCTGTCAAAGAATCCTGAAGCTGAGTTTCCAGCCCCTTGAGTTTTTTCACATCTTCTTGAATCTGAAGATATTCACTACCAGCAATCGATATATCAAGGTTTTCATATTCGGTTTTGTATCCATGATATTTCTCAGCTTTCTTTGCCTGACGCTCCAAAGAAGAAATCTGCTTTTTCAGCTCACTGGTAACATCATTGACGCGCAGAAGATTTTGTTTGGTATATTCCATCTTCCGCTCTGCGGCTTTTTTACGGTTTTTGAATTTTGTAATTCCCGCTGCCTCTTCAATCATGAGGCGCCGATCTTCAGCACGGCTCGATACAATGGCGCCAATTTTTCCCTGCTCAATGATAGAGTAAGAAATCTGTCCAATTCCGGTATCCAAAAACAAATCAACAATATCTCTCAAACGACAAGGAGTTTTGTTGATGAAAAACTCGCTTGTCCCATCTCTAAAAATTCTTCTTAGAACCGTAATTTCAGCATATTCATTGTATTGAGGGGGAGCCGTTCGAAGCTCATTGTCAAGTGTAATGGCAACTTCCATCATACTCGTAGGAGGTCGTCGATCGCTCCCTGCAAAAATGAGATCTTCCGAGTTTCTTCCACGCAGTTGTTTATAACTGAGCTCACCTGTAACCCACTTTAAGGCGTCAACAATATTACTCTTACCGCAACCGTTCGGACCCACTACTGAAGTAATAGGAACATCAAACTCAAAGCGAGTCTTATCCAAAAACGATTTAAATCCAGCCAATTCAAGTCTTTTAATCTTCACTATACGTCCTCAACAACGATTGCTTACCTATCAAATCCCATCACATCAATAAAGATTAAAACTTGCGTTTTTTTTTTGCCATTTCCTTTTGATTTTCAAGAGTTACCCATGTCAAGAAGAGATTAACGAATTCTCTTAAGTTGTCGGGGTTGATCGCGAGCCAGGTCCAACACACTGATCTGTCCCTCTCCTGGATGAAGCACATACGCTCTTTGATTGTCAGAGGAAGGTCTCTCAAAAACTATCATTTTTTGAGCTGCAGACTGAGCATCCGTGCCTATAGCTTCAATTCCATCACTCGTAGAAAAGGAGAAAAAATCTCCAACTGTACTGGGAGAAGAAATCGAAGGACGAATCTTTAATGAAATTTCCTCATTATCTGAGGTGTATGCCTGCGTAATACTCTCAATGGCTCGATTGGCTTGCGTTCCTGATCGACTACCAAAAACGACGTATGCATCCTTGGATCGGATTGAGATGGTATCACTACCTTGAGCCGTAGGAACCGAGGACAAACTTAAAATAGATCCAGCAACAGAGGCTATGGCAATTTTTTCTTGAGTAGAAGCAATCGTAACGACCTCACCAGCTTGAATTCCTAACGCTGCAGGATCGATATTTACAAGTGTCATATTCGATCCAGATATATTAACGCTTTCATCCTGGCTTTCTGGAATGACTCCCTCATAAATCAACAGCCAATTCTCGCTTAGGGTGGCGCCATCTTTGGTATTGACTGAAATCAACTCCGGTTCTGATTTTGTACCCTGATCAGAAAAATACAAATCAGAAGACAAAAATGACTCCGTATTGCCACTTCGGTTTTCTTGGTCAATCCTAGAAAATGAAGAAACATCTATAAGGTCTACATCTCCAGAAGCTTTTCCCAGCAACATTCGATCCTCATTGTTATAGGAATAAAAAGCCAGCCCCCCCGCCAAGGACCCTAGCGGTAGTGTGCTATGAACCATAGGCGCAGACAAAGCAAATGATAAAAGCTCAAAGCCTGTAACAAGTGTGTAGTACGCTCGGCCATCTGAAACAAAAGTACTCGCAACCTGATCAATCCCAGGAGCATAGCTTGTAAGGCTGAGCGTATCTGGATCTATCTCATATAAAGCGCCTTGAGCAGCAGCGTTATAATCTACAATATAGATTTTTTCTCCACTCTGCTGCATGGACTTCACTTCTGCAGTCCCCGCAAGCGCAAGTGTATTGCTTACAGACAAAGCGTCTAAATCAAATTCAACTAGGCTCGGTGTATCCGTAAGAATAAAAAGTTTTCGATCCACAATCAAAAGGTCTAGAACCTTACTTCCTATGTCAAAAGGCTCAAATACCTGCGTCTGAAACCTAACGATTGCCGTAGAAGGCAGCTCCCCGGTTGCATGACTGACAAAGAACTCTAAAGATCCATCATCACTGGCATAGCTCTCATTGATGCTTGCAAGCTTCTCTTGCTTTCCCGAAATACTTCCTTTTACCCTAAACTGAGTTGCATTGACTTTTGTAAGCGTCCAGCTTTGTCCTACAGAAGAACTTGCATCCACAACAATAGAATGAACACTGGGTGCAGCCTGAGACAAGGGAGAGTTTACAACGGCTCGGCTTGAAATACCCACTGCTGCGCCCCCAAGAGATAAAGGAGATAAGGAAATTTTTTTACTGTTATAACTCAAAGAAGAAAACTCATACGCGAGAATGCGCTGCTCATTTTGATCCGCGATAAAAATTCTTGGCTTTGAAGGCTCATCATCTATTGCCAATGCAATAGGACTTTGCCCTGCTGCCAGAGGAGAGTTATCGTAGTCATCTTCAGAATCCAAATCCAAAACGGCATCATCAAAGCTACGAAGAAGAGTCAATCGTTGAGAGAACTCATCAAGCACTGCAACGACTTTGGTGCTTTTTCCCCCAATTGAAAAATCTTGCTGCGAAATCTCTACATCTACCAAGCGCGAAAAATATAAAAACTGGCGATCACTTTTTCCACAGGAAAGCCATGCAAATCCCATCACAACAAAACAAACGATTCTAGATTTCAACATTACTCAATGTCTTTCACAAATAAGTAGCTACCCAAATCAAATACCGAAAAGGAGTTAGAAAAAAAGTTACTCGTATAAAAACGCCCATTTCCCGAATCCACAATCACTTGAAGAGGATCTGCGCCCTCTTGAAGAAACACTTTTGCCTGCAGCGCTAAGGTCGAGAGGGAATATACATAGACACTTTCTTCTCCAAGATGTGACACAAAAATCAAGCCTGAATCGATCACGATATCTTCCGGATCTTGTCCCAATCCAACAACGCTGATGATCGAGGGCGTGACCAATTCATAATTTGCTCCGTTGTTTACGATGCTTGAGGAATCAAAAACAATCATGCTTTTGAGACCTTTATGGATGATGTAGCCCTTTCCCAAACCATCAAAGGCCAAACCTCTTGTGCCTCTAAGACTTCCTGCAAGAGATGAAAAGTCAATGGCCGCTTCGATCCCCAAATCCGACGGATCCACCACATAAACCACGTTGCTAGAGGTCGAAGTCACATATACGAGTTTTGTAGAAGGTTCTTGAACCAAACGATACGCGCCTTGACCTGGAAATTTTTTCTCTTGTGTAAAGTTGAGCGCAGTTAAAAGCCTACGTCCATTGTAATCTGCGTGCGCATCGAGATCAGTAGCCGTCAAGGTATTGGTTGAAATCACACTCACACTCCCGGTGAGCTGATTGGCAACCATAACCACTTCGCCCAAAAGTGAATCCGAAACCAGTACAGCCGAGCTAGGATTTTCATCAACTTCTATTCCATTGGAAATACCAGGCTCTATGGGTGAGGGAACCGAAACTTTTGAAAAAGAAATAGGAAGTCCCCCGGATCCAGGAATGTCATATTTATAGACCAAAAGTGCATCATTTTCTTTGTCAGGAATATAAATCCTTTGCATTCCAGAATCGACGACAAAGTGCCCACCAAAACTGGGAATCGGAATCAAAGTTTCTAACAGAAGCTGATCACTACTAAGGTCAATGGCAATGAGTCCACCACTGTTCTGTCCAAGTGTAATGTTGCTGTTGACTACAATTCCATAAGAACCCACAATGGCCATTCCCACGGGGTGATTGAGCCTTTCTGTTCCCGTAGATTGATAGACAGGAGCTTCTTCACAGGAAACTGCGCAAAGGGCAATTCCGATTAAACTGAGCCATTTCTTCATGCGACCTGGGTCATATCAAACTCTCAGACTCTCACAAACTAATTCTCAACTAAATATTTTAGGGCTTTTTCCATTGCCAAGAAAATAAATCCCACGTAAGTTCCCAGCGTTTTTTTATGTAGAGGGATCTCTAGAGCTCTAGGAAACTCATGAAAAAGAAAGGAAATGCTCACCATGATTCGTATCGGAAAACCCGCACCCAATTTTTCTGCACAAGCCTACCAAAAAGGTGAGTTTAAAGAAGTATCTCTCCAGGATTATAAAGGCAAATGGCTGGTATTTTTCTTTTACCCCTTAGATTTTACCTTTGTATGTCCAACTGAGCTTCGAGCCTTTGCTGCGCAGCAAAACGATTTCACTGCAATGGACGCTGAAATTTTGGCCTGTTCTGTAGATAGCGTCTACTCCCATAAAGCCTGGGTAGAGTCAGATCTCAAAGAAATTCAATATCCAATCTTATCCGACATGACCAAGACCATCAGCCGAGACTATGGAGTTCTTGACGATGAAAAAGCAGTGGCTCACAGAGGGCTTTTTCTCATCGATCCCGATGGAGTTGTAAGGTATTCGACCATTACCGATATGGGCATCGGACGTGGAACCGATGAAGTCCTAAGAGTGTTAAAAGCCAGTCAATCGGGTGAGCTCTGTCCTGCAAACTGGAACCCAGGCGACGACCACATCAAAAAAGCCTAGTCTACGATCAAGCCACCCTAGCTCAGTTGGTAGAGCAACTGATTCGTAATCAGTAGGTCGCGCGTTCGATTCGCGCGGGTGGCTCCATGATTTTCGTCCAAACAAAAAAATTTAAGGTTACATTATGGCTCCACAAGCACTTTTATTGCCTTGCTTTGCCAATAGTATCCTTTGAAGTACAGAATATAAACTCCCGGTACTGTAAAAATTTTTCGATCGAGTTTCAGTGTAAAATATTCGGCATCTACTTCAAAATCTGGGTCGGCCAAACTAAGATCCACATAATCTACACCAGCCTGTCTCAATTCCTGCTGGTGATCAAAGTACCCATCTCCCCCCACAGGCGTTTCAAAAAACAAGTAACTCTGCTGAGATACCAGAAACAAGCTCATTTTTAGATTTTTATAAACATCTCCTACACTTCTAGGAGACAAAACAATACAAAACCTACTCTGGTCCTTGCAGTCTGGATGGGAAAGAGCCAAGGATAAATCTCGATGAAATTTTATCTTTAACTTTTCATGGCCCGCTTTGCTTCTAGAAATTGGATTGGGATATATTTCACCATTGGGAAACGGTTTCCTGTCTACACCTTCAACAACAATACAAGAACCAATTGCTCTGATACCCGCTCTACATTGAGACGCCTGCGAGAATTCTTCAGCTTTCGCAGGTTCAATATCCACCTCGGAATGACTGTAGAGATGAGGAACGGGACCATTTTCAAACGTTTCTCGGCATACCCTTTCAACACTTTGTTCGATTTGATTGTCCGTCACACATGCTTGAACTTCTTCATCACTCAAATCAGATTTCGTATAACTGCAACAAAGATTATGATCCGTTCCTGGAAGAATCATTCCCATTCCTTGTCCATATGCACTGTTGAAAAACGACAACAATGAGATCAAGATCAATCCCCAGTAAATATTATACATCTTCACGAGCCCCTTTATGTAAACCAAACATTTCCACATTTGGATATAATCAAAAACTGTATTTGGCAAATCAATTACCTAGAAGCTTCACATACAAAAAAAAGGCCCTTCTATAAAAATAGAAGGGCCTTTGTATTTTTGCTTACCTTGTCTAGCTAGATATCAATCAAAAGCTACGCAGAGATATCTCAATTGCGCAGAGCAGGCACTCGATACATCAGAGATCCAATTGGGGTAATTTGGAGAAGCTGTGTCCCCAACCTTACCAAAAAGCCCTGCTGAGTCTGATTCAAATCCTTTACAGTTGTCAGCTTCTACAGTGCCATCAGCATTGGATCCCGAGTACCAAGGTCCAACACCACTTGCAACATGGATGCTTTTCAAGGGATTCGTGATCCCTGTGCTTAGCATGGTCGCCCAGTCATTGGCCACAAGATCACCCACCAAGGAATAGATCTTTGAGCTTGAAGCCACAGGCATATTTGCGATGCTATCGTCACTGTCGATACTGACAAAACCTTTGATATAGTTTTTGCTCGGCGCTCCCAAAGTTGCAATCGTATTCTCACAAATTTGATCAATACCCAATCTCCCACCAACATTGCCGTTATGCAGACCATTGGCTTCGAACAGAAAGGCCGGGTTATCTTTGAACTCTACGTTAAAGCTCTGCGTTTCACTACCATCTGTAGGCACCGCTCCAGAGAACAGTGCAGGCAGAAAAGTAATTGTAAATGAAGTATTGTTCTGAATTTGATTCAAGTTGGCTTGATTCAAAAGTTTGATCTCCAAATCACTGGCTGATGTTGCTTTAACTTCGACTGCAAGCCCCCCGGGGACGCCATTCACACTATAATAGGAAGGGCTGACCGTTCCAGAACTTACTGCGAACGGATCCAAAGAAATTGAAGCCGTCAAGGTATTTTGGATGCCACCAAAGTTACTTCCATTTTCATAAAACGTGGTTCCACTGGGATATGAGATCGATGGATTGTTGGTGAATTGCACATCAATGTTTTGCTGCTCACTTCCGTCAGAAGGAGCACTTCCCCCTGTAAATGCCGCAGGCAAAAAAGTAACTGTAATCCCACTCACGTTTTCAGAGACATTATGAGGGCTGGCTGCATTGATAAACACCACAGATGCAGTATTGGGAGAAGCCACAAGCACTTTAAGAACTAGACCCGCAGGAACAGAAGACCCAGCCGTAAGATGATAGTGTGTGTTCGCCGTCAAAAAACCTGTAGTGGAAAAGGTATCTGCAAGAAGCGTAAGCCCTAAAGCGCCATCGACTTCTCCATTGTTTGCTGACTTTTCAGTAAACAATGATCCCGAGTCGGACACCATGGTTAAGGTCGCTTCAAAAATGATAGAAAAAAGTCCTCCATTGGTCGTGCTTGGCGCAAGGCCAGAAGTAAAAAGGGAGTCTAACAATGTAACCTTGAGTCCACTCACGTTGTCAGATGCCTGATGACTTAAGGCTTGACCTGTTAGTTCAACACTCAGTTGCGTATCTGACAGAGCCACAATCTTTATTCCCAATCCTGCAGGAAGAGCATTTCCAGATATCGTATAATCTACATTCTCAATGAGAGTTTCGTTAACCTTCGTAAACGTATCTCCGGAAAGTCCAATATAACTGACATCCGTGAAGCTTCCATCATTGGTCGCGACATTTTCCAAAAATGATGTCGTTCCATAAGTTAACGTTCCAGGGCTCACCTGACCCAGCAAACCATCGGTTCTACCTGCTTTTACAGAAGTGTGCCCCAATGGATTCTTTTCCCAATTCAAAGCACAGTTACTTAACAGTCCCGAAACTGCGATGACCAACAATAATGACAAATTAGAATGATATTTTTTCATGATATGCGTTCTCCCTTAAAACCTTACCTGCACATTTGCTTTGATATATTGATCTTGAAAATCCACACCACCAGCATCTTGGCTCGACCATGCGTACTGCATACTCAAACGCACGTGACCGAGGCCCGTATAGACTCCACCACCGACTCTAAATCCATGATTGATGTCAGCACCCAAAGCCATAAACTCAAACAAGCCTGTCAAACCAGCTGTCCAATTGGAGCTTTGAACGAGTCTTAGATCTGTATCGACTTGAGTTTTTAGCGCCAAACTCGAATCCAAAGTTAAATTGTCATTTTGCGCATCTTTGATCACAAACACAGATCCAGGTCCCGCATAGAGACCCATTTGCCACCTGGGAACAAACCAGTAGCTGCTTCCCATCATAACTTCAGGCAATACAATCCACTGACTTTTTGTAAGTTCAGCCACCTGCTCTTGGTCGTAATCTAAGACCATAACATTGGCTTTGAGCCAAAGATCCCATTGATTTTCAATGAGTGCTCCCCGCCAGCCCAATTCACCTGAGTACGAAAGGTCCGAAAGCAAATTGGCCTTGGCGCCGTTTGATGGAATTTCTCGATCCGCGCTATGAAACAACAAACCACCACCAGCATAGACTTGACTGGTTTCTTTCACCGTGCTCCAAGAGGCTTTTTCTTTTTCACTCTCTTGAAATACAACTTTCTCTACTACTTTTTCAACCTCAACGACCTTTTCAACTTCTACAATTTTTTCTTTAGGTTCAGGATTGACCATAATTTCAAAATCTACACGTCGATTCTTTGCTCTACCGCGTTCATCAGTATTGCTCGCAAGAGGATCGTTTTGGCCGTGGGCTTCTAAGAAAATACGTTCACTTTCAATCCCTTGTCTTGTGAGATATTGCCAAACCGAAAAGGCTCTTTGCTCAGACAACTTTTGATTGACTTCATTGGAACCCACGGCGTCAGTATGCCCCGAAACTTTGATCGAAGAGATCTCAGGATGGCTCCAAAGGTATTGAACAATTTCATCCAAAACCTTTTGAGAGGATGCTTGGATTTTTGCCGTACCGGTTTCAAACAATATTCGTCGTCCCTCTAAAGAAGAGTTCTGAGCATAAGCCACTCCAAAGACAAGCAGCGTGCAACAAAAAGAAAGAATTGATTTTTTATAGTTCACGAAGACATCCCTCCAAAAATAAAATTCATGACACGTAATATCATATTTTACGTTTAGCGTCAAATGGCCGTTTCAGGCCAATCCATCGGCGCAGCTATATATGATGAGCTGATAAGTCTCAATGTTTTTCAGAGACTCCCATTTGTCATCCCTTTTTCGATTCTAATCGTCGAAATAATGCCACAACATATTGTTATCATTGGCTTTTACCTTTGTCATTGCACAAGGTTTTTGCAGCTCAGTTCAGGGCAATTCACGTAGAATTTGTTCTTGTGAGACATCAAAATAGAACGTATGAGGGCAATTGCATGGCTCAGACATATGACTTTATCATTGTGGGACAGGGACTTGTCGGAAGCCTTGTGGCCATGGACCTTATCAAACGCGGAAAGTCCGTGATGGTCATGGATCACAATCATGATCAGTCTTCTTCAGCTATTGCGGCAGGTCTGATTAACCCTATCTCTGGACCCAGACTTCATCTGGTCAGTCAGTTTGAAAGTTATATTTACAAAGCTAAGAAAAAATACCATGAGCTCGAATCTTTCTGGAACACGTCTCTTTTGATTCCAGTGACTCAACATCGAAAGATACTCAGCGAATTTGAGAAAGAGTATCTCGACAAAAGACTTTTGGATTCAAAGTATCATCCCTATATAATAAAGTCAGAGTACAAAAAAACACTCTTTGTACCGAGTCCATATGAAAGCATCGAGATTCGAGAGAGTTACTACCTAGAGGTAAAAAAGCTTTTGGGGCTTTGCAAAAAATATTTTATTGAACGAGGCTCCTATCAAAATGAAAAATTTGATCATCAGACCCTCCAACATAAAACCGATTGTATCACTTATAAAAATATCCAGACGCAATCGGTGATCTTTTGCGAAGGACACCAAGTACGTTTCAATCCATTTTTTTCACATCTCCCACTCAACCCTTCCAAAGGCGAAATCATAAGTGTTTCTATGAAAAGTGAAAAAAAATTTTTACATAACTGGGGTCATTGGATGCTTCCTGTAAAAAACAATGTTTGGATGTTGGGAGCAAATTTCACGAGAGAGAAACTTGATACGCAGCCCACACAAGAAGCCTTGAACTTTCTATTGGGTAGTGCAAAAGAAAATCTTACCTTACCGCCTTTTGATATGATCGCTCATGAAGCAGGCATACGCCCCAGTACCAAAGGCCACCTCCCTCTCATAGGTCCACACTCAAAGTATCCTAAGCTATACTGTTGCAATGGCTTTGGAAGTAAAGCCTGCTTGAAAGCACCTTATTATAGTGAGCTTCTCGTAGATCACATTCTGGATGGACGAACCATTCCAAAAGAGTTTCAAAAATGTCTATAACTCAAACCTGCCATTTGGAAATCTTACAAAGAGTAAAAAAGATCAACTATGCGATTGATGCAACCTGCGGAAATGGACATGACACTCTATTTTTATGTCAAAACCTTGAAAGAGAAGGAAAAGTTTTTGCTTTGGATCTTCAACCACAAGCCATTGCAAATACAAAATTACAATTACAAAGGCATGACATTTCGCAAGATCGGTATTCTTGTATTCTGAGCTCTCATGATCAGATTCAATCTGTGATTCCTTCTCACCTTCATTTAAAAATTGAAGTCATCATGTTCAACCTAGGATACCTGCCAGGAAGCGACAAAAAAATCACCACAGCTTGGGATACAACTCAAAAAGCCATCGAATATGCAATCAAAAATTATCTCTCACCCAATGGAGTGATGAGTATACTATTTTATCCCGGACATCTTGAGGGTCGAGAGGAACTCACACGATGGAACATATGGAAAAATACTTTAAATCCCCATTGTAAAATTGAGGAAATTTCAAACCCTACTACATCTTCATTGAGTCCAGTTTTATTTGTATTACAAAAGACAACTTGCTGATATCTTTAAAAACTATTTTTCCTACTTTGTATGAGTTTTTGCTAAAATATACGATATGAAATTTTTTCTTGGCATTGTTTTTGTTCTTTTGACTTTCTCTCCGATCGGCTTTGCACAAGACTATTGCACCTATACAAAAGAACTTCCAAAATATGGACCCCACAGATCATATACGCAAGAACAATATGATCGTTTCAGAAAAACGAGCATAAATTCATTGCAATCAATGTTAAAAATCACTCAATGGAGGGAAGAAGGTCTTACACAAGACCAATTTACTACTAAAGTCCGTAAATTATATTTATTAACGAATGTAAATAGTAGATTCAAACAAACCATATTTCAATACAATTTCCATTTGCATGAAATGATTCGTTTGTCTAATTACTTCGAAGAACACAAAAATATTGATTGGTTACCTCATCTAAAAGAAGTTTCAAATTTCATGGAAGCTTCTGAAGAAAAAATTGCAAATGGCACTAGCCCAAATTGGGCCTATAGAGAATACGGAATCACTGTGAGCAATATCAGTAGAATGTTGATTGATGTCATAAATTATTCATTCAAGTACGATCGCGGACATGTTGAAGATCAAAAAATGAACAGAAAGTACTACATCCTTCCGGAGCTTCAAAAAATCCCATCACCATCTCTTTTGAATGGAACAAATGGTCAAGCTGCGACGAAGAGATATATAAAGCACATTCGGGAACTTCTAGCTCAAAAAAGAATTGAGTTTACGGTAAAAATGGAAAACACAAAACCAGAAGACATCGTATTAACACCAAGAGAAAAAAAATCAATTGATAATAAAGCGATTCAAGATGCTAAAATACATTGGCATGACTTAAAAGAGCGACGAGCCAGAAACTTTTGGAAGGAAGCTCCTTATATGATTGAAAATCATCTCCATAAAGGAACCCTCGAAGTCCTTTTGGATGACCAAAGAGCTTGGCTTGCACAGCATCTTTGTTCAAATGAATATCTCAATCGATTGGAAAAAGAAGTACAAAAAACCAAAACAAGTGCCAAAGATATAAAAACAAAACGAATGAATCAGCTTTATAAAAAAGACTATCATATTAAATTTAAAGATAGTGGTTTTCTTGCGAAGATGGGAGTCGATCAATTGTATTCAAAGTGGATTCCTGATGAAAATGTAGTTCACTTTTATGCCTACGACGTTGCACTACATCCAATACAAGGAATTCATGAGTTCAGTCACCAAATGGTACAAGGCGATGAATACCTAACGGAATATGCGAAGAATCTATATAAACAGATTATTCCA
>JAGRAX010000056.1 GCA_020434365.1 Bdellovibrionales bacterium | reverse complement strand
GACTCATCAATGATAAATTCAGAGTCAAACCTTGATCTTGCCCCACCGCTTTCAACCACCTGACTGGCTTGACCCGAGTCAAGAGCCCGAGGCTCTATTTTTTTACCCGCTTCTACAACCTCAAAGCTCGGAAAACTTGTGTCGCTTCCAGGCCTAAAGACCAGTTGATCACCAGGGTAAATGAGGTGAGGGTTTTTGATATAGGGGTTGAAGGACCAAAGTTTGGGCCAATAAAATGGATTGGCCAAAAGGCTGGAACACACGTCCCATAGCGTATCCCCAGGTTGAATGATGTACACTTCCGCACCAGGCTTTTGGAGCGTACCTTGGGGAGAGCCTTGGGGAGAGCCTTGTCCTTCTGACTCTTCTTGAGAGGACTCAAGCGATGTCGGCTCATCCATTTCTTCTTGAGCGTAAGGGCTCGAAAACACGAACAAACATGCAATAGACAGAGCAAAAAAATGACGTTTTTTCATGGTGGACTCATTGTACATTTTAGATCCCCTCTAGGGTAGCTTTTGCTTTTTTTGCCGCCATACTTTCTGGATAATCTTTGAGAAGCGTATTGAAGGACTCTTTGGCCTGGCCAATTTTTTCCATTTTCACATAGCAGATTCCTGCTCTCAAAAGAGCGTCAGGTACCTTGTTTCCATCTGGATAATCTTTGAGAAGCGTGGAAAAAGCCTGACTCGCTTTCAGATAGTCATTTTTTTGATAGTAACCCTCACCCATCCAATACACCGCATTGTCCGTATAACGATGCGCCGGGTAGGCCTTAACAAAATTTTGCATCTGCGCAATCGCCTCGTCGTATTTTTGACCTAAGAAAAGTTCATAGGCCGCACGATAGTGATCAATGACCTTTTGGTCTTCTTGGTTGACCTTTTCTTCGGCTTTGGTCTGGATAGGTTTTACGCTCTGTTTTTTTGAACGTGGCTTTTGTTCAGACCTGGCAGTTTTTGCCTGCTTCGATGGAGCATCCAAATGCTGATTGGTCAAAACCAAGTTTGCCTGCTCTTTTTTTACGGGTGACTTGCTCGGATCGATGTCTATACCCTCTCCCAAAAACGAACGTGGCGTGCTGGTTTTTTCGAAGCGACCTACCTGCGCATTTTTTGGTACCGCTTTAGAAGGGGCAAATTGACCTATCGGCGTTTCCAGAAACTCTTTCTTTGCAACAGGGCGACCGTAGCTCAAAGTATCAAGCTTACTTTCAATGATCATGAGAGTGTCGGTCAACTCCTGAATGTCCTGATGAAGATGCACTTGCTTGGTTTTGAGTTGACGGTTCTCATTTTCTAGCTCCGTCATCTTGCTTTCAAAGTGCTTTGCGCCACAAGAACTTACAAGCACAGCCAGAAATAAATGCAGTACAAAGGGTTTCATCAATCGAGTCCTTACCAAATTTTTGATTTGACATCAGCACTTCGCGCCAAAATAATGTCCACAAGTGCTAGGTCGAAAAAATTCGTATTTTCGACAATACTGGGATCCACCTTCTTCATATAATGCGCACGACCCTCTTCGATTTCATTGGCAAGAAGTTCAAAAAAATTATCCTCTTCGATGCCTTGGATAATTTTATCCTTGTTGTACAAACTCAAATCGGAGGCGATGGCACGAGCCAAGCGCTGCGCAGCTTCAGGAGATGTAATCACGTATCCTATTGTAAAGGGATTACATAAAATTGAAAACCTTTTCTCAAAGCAAGTTTGAAAGCGCGCTGCAACATATCAAGAGCTCTTTTCAAAGCAAAAGATTGAAAAAGCTCAGACAGAAGTCTATAGACACTACACTTTGAATTTTTTTCGTCCCGATATTCTCGCGCAGCTGCAAAAACAAATTGAAAACACCTGGTCTTCATTGAGAAAGCCTTCCGAAAGCGTCCACTTCACGAGAAAACCCCAACCCGCAGATTACACACAATCAAAGTCTTATGTTCGTAGTGAACTTGCCCCACATGTAGAGAGGGCGCAACAGCACCTGCTTTCTCTGCAAAAAGACGAAGGCTATTGGGAAGGAGACGTTCATGACAATGTCACCATCACCTGTGAATACGTCATGTTTTTGCGTTTTCTGGGGCTCTTGGATGAGGAAAACAAAATCAAATGCAAAAACGCCATTCAAAATGCTCGCAGACCCGATGGAAGCTGGAGCTTGTATTACGGAGGGCCTCCTCATCTCTGCTCAAGCATCGAAGCCTATATGGCACTGAAGATATGCGGAAAGAGCTCATCCGATTCAGACATGCAACAAACGCTCGAGCAGATTGAGCTCATGGGCGGCGTTGACAAATCTCGCGTGTTTACCAAAATTCACTTGGCTCTTTTTGGTCATTATCCATGGGACAAGATCCCTGTATTGAGTCCGGAACTGATGCTTTTGCCCAGGCAAGCTCCAATTGATTTGTACGAGTTTTCCAGTTGGTCGAGGCTTGTGATCATTCCTCTACTGATTATTTTTGACCATAAACCCGTCTGCAAACTAGAAGCTCATGAATCGTTTCACGAGCTGCTCTCCTATCAAGACAAGCCAGAAGCATCTTCAGTTTTTGCCAGGTCCATACCCAAAGCCAACTTGGAACAAATTTTCACTTGGCTCCAAAGCCTGGTCAGCGGATATGAAAAAATCTCCCTGGCCCCCATTCGAAGAAAAGCTCTGACGCTCGCAGAAGAATGGATTTTGAGTCATCAAGATCCTAAGGGAAATTGGGGTGGAATTTTTCCAGCCTATGCCAATTCAATCTTAGCCCTTCATTTGAGAGGCTATGCGCTCGACCATCCAGCATTGCAAAAAGGTCTAGAAACCTTACAAGAATATGCTCGTATTTCTGAGCAGTCTCTTCGTATGCAATCTACCATTTCACCTGTATGGGATAGCAGTATCGGACTCTACGCCCTATCCGAATCCGGACTCAGCCCTGAGCATGCGCAACTTCAACAGGCGGCTGACTGGCTTATCAAAGCGCAAATTCTGAGTCACGGTGGAGATTGGATGCTCAAAGCCAAGCGCTGTAGGCCGGGAGGATGGGCCTTTGAACACGAAAACCATCAGTACCCAGATTTAGACGATACCGCGATGTCCATTCTCAGCCTTCTACCCTTTGAGCAAAGCCATCCAGAAAAAATTTCGCCGTCCATCGATCGGGCCATTGAGTGGACCTTGGGCATGCAATGCAGTGATGGAGGATGGGCCGCATTTGATCGAGATAACAACAAAGAAATTCTCAACGCCCTCCCCTTTGCTGATTTAAAGAGCCTCTTAGACCCTAGCACGCCGGATGTTACCGGGCATGTCCTAGAAGCCTTAGGACATGCAGGAATATCAAAAGATAGCGTAGAGCTTTCACAGGCTCTTGCATTTTTAAAGCAAAAACAAGAAGACAATGGATCATGGTTTGGACGATGGGGCGTAAACTACATCTACGGCACATGCGCCGTACTCTGTGGCCTAGAGGCCATCGATGAAAATATGGAAAGCGCTTACATCCTCAAATCCATTCGATGGATTGAAAGCATACAAAATCCAGATGGAGGTTGGGGGGAATCCTGCCAATCCTATGACCACAAAGCTTATATGCCCTTGGGCGTCTCTACACCCAGCCAAAGCGCCTGGGCCCTCTTAAGTCTTCTTACCTGCCCCAAGGCAAATCTCGACGTGATCAACAAAGGGCTTGCATACCTTACAAACAATCAAAACAAGGATGGAAGCTGGGACGAACCCCAGTGGACAGGAACCGGCTTCCCAAGTCACTTTTATTTACGATATGACTACTATAGACTCTACTTTCCCTTGCTTGCCTTGGCGCGCGCAAGGCGAGCCTGATCCAAACGATCAAAACATTCAATGGCAATTTGATAGGGATTTTGTGTTTTTGGGTCCTGTTGTAATTTTTCCCTTAGCCCAGCATCCGAAGAACAAAAATCCATCACCTCTTGCGATACTCTTGCCTTGATGATTTCAGATACTGCGCCAAGTAGTTTCCTTTGCTCAATCTCTGGATGGTCTTGATCTTCAAGGTAAGACACGTGCTTTTGAATGTCTTGGACAAGCGCATCCACGCCTTCACCGGTTTGAGCCAAGGTCATGAGAACCGGAGGTTTCCAGGATGTTTCCTGAGGCGCTAGAGATATCATGGTCTGCACTTCATGGGCCATAAGCTCGCTACCGGCTCGATCTTTTTTGTTGATCACAAAAATATCCGCAATCTCCAGCATGCCCGCTTTGAGCGCTTGAATCGAATCTCCACCTTCAGGGGTCAAAACCACAAGCGTGGTATCCACCAAGTTCATCACATCAACTTCGCTCTGACCTGCGCCTACCGTCTCCAAAATCACTACATCTGTGCCGTATACGTTCATCACATCGAGTAGAGCTCTCGTTGAAAACGAAACGCCCCCAGTTTTTCCTCGACTTCCCACACTCCGAATGAATACACCTTCATCCTCATAGTGCTTTTGCATACGAACTCGATCTCCCAGAACTGCACCTCCAGAAAATGGACTTGAAGGGTCTACTGCGACCACTGCAACAGTTTGATTGTTTTTGCGATACGTCCGTATGAGCTGATCAATCAGTGTGCTTTTTCCTGCTCCTGCTGGACCGGTTACACCTATTGAGATGGATGATTTTCTTTCGGCAAAAAGGCTCGCCAAGAGTTCTAAAGATTTTGCATCTCTTTCCTCAACCATCGAAAGCATCCGAGAAAGAGCCCTTCGGTCTTTCTGTCTGATTTTTTCGATGAGATCTTTCATGAAAAACTACGAGTTCAGAAAAGAAAAAAATGCCTTTCCGTCTTCATTTCCAAGCAGAGCCTCGCAGCACCTTTCGGGGTGTGGCATCAGCCCCAGCACCTGAAAGGACTCGTCAAATACGCCAGCAATGTTCTCCATCGAACCATTGGGATTGCTCTGTGAATCTATCTCTCCCTCGGCATTGCAGTACCTCAGAGCAATTTGTTTTTTTTCTTTGAGCTTCTTTGCACCCTCAGCATCAATCATATAGCGACCTTCCGCATGGGCAATCGGCATACGCAACACTTGCCCCAAGGGTAAGTGACGGGTCCAAGGAGTTTGATCATTTTCGCAACGAAGGTATACGTCATGACAGTGAAAACGCGTATCTTCATTCTTTGTCAGAGCGCCTGGTAAATACCCAGCCTCAGTAAGGATCTGAAAGCCATTGCAAATTCCCAACACTTTTGAGCCTCTCTCCAGACAGGCTCTGATGCTTTGAACCGCTGGTGACACTTTCGCCATTGCACCCGCACGAAGGTAGTCTCCATAAGAAAAACCTCCGGGGATCACGATCAAGTCATAGTTTTTTTCGATCGGATCATCATGCCAATGCTCCTGCACCTGCATGGAAAAAATTGTAGAAAGCGCATGGACCGCATCACGGTCACAATTGGATCCAGGAAAAATAATAACAGCTGCAGTTTTCATAGCGAGCGCACAATAGGACATGCCAGAAAAAAGAGCAAATGTTTCTTGTGAGGCCTTGTCAGCTCTACTACGATAATAAAGTCGTGAAAAAGACTACAGTTAAAGTTGCCATCACTGGTGGGGTCGCCTGCGGAAAAAGCACCGCCGGAAAGATCTTGGAAGACATGGGCTTTCCCATTGAAGATTCTGATCGCATTGCCCGTGAGCTCTTTGATCATGACGAGAGTTGTAGAAAGGAAATCCTTCACACATTGGGAAGCCTGGATCGAAATCAAATCAGAGACCTCGTGTTCTCAAATCCTCAAAAGAAAAAGATATTAGAAGAAATTCTCCACCCTAGAATTCGAGCTGAGTACCTACAGTGGATGCATCGCCAACTCGAAAAAAATCCAAGATATATTTTTGTGATGATTCCTCTACTTTTCGAAAGCTCAGGTCAAAAGTATTTTGACAAAGTCCTATGCATAGACTGCGATACGCAAACGCAGCTGACAAGACTTACCCAAAGACCCGGAATCGACGACGTCCTGGCAAAAAAAATCATTCAATCACAACTACCTAAAGAAGAGAAAGCAAGACTCTCTGACTGGGTTGTTGATGCCAGCCATGGCATTCCTGAAATGAAACAATCTTTGGAAAAAATTTTTGGAAATTAGAGATATAAAAATATCGATCTACCTCTTGCAGACCTTTATGAAGTACGATCAGGACCTGAAGCTTTCTCCAGCCAGCTCCAGGCCTTTTCGCATCTCTCTGGCTTGCTATCCCCTTGCGCGAACCTCGCTTTGATGTATGTGAGCCTTCTTCTTCCCCAAAAAGACTGCCACATACTCTGCTGCAAGCCTGCTAGTCCCCCGACTGCCACACCACTATAGGATTTTTGACCGCGACAAGTCAACCCCATAAGTCAGAATCACTGTCAGGATTTCTCGCAGTTTTTCATAGACCTTGGGCTCCTTTGAAGCCCTAGGACCTGCGACATTGATCACTTTCGGCTTGAGTCGATACAGAAAGATCATGAGATCTTCGATCATGGGTGGATCCTGGGACAATCGTAGCCAATATACAGGCCGATTCATATTCATGGCGCTTTGGTAGGTAAGCTGACTGCCTCCACTCAAACTCGAAGACATGCTCGCAATCAAGGTGCAGTCAGAATCTCTGATATTCCATTTGGTTCTTTGCGCGTACTCCCGACTGGGCGTCTCTACAAGCTGATAAGACCTATCAATGGGTCCATCTTCGGCTCTTCTTCCTTTGGGGCACCAACCTCCATGTGAAATGCCGAGCTCGATTGCGACATCCAGTGCAGCTCGATCTGCCCCTGTCTGCCCACCTGAAATGATTTTTTCAGGCTCAAAGCAATAGCGCATACAAACAGATTCTAGTGAAAGGTGCGTTCTTCGGGAATGCTCTGACCATCAATGAGTTGAAAATACCCATAGACGAGGGCTTTCTGAAGGTCTTTCGAAAGAGAGGCAAAATAATTCCTCTTTTCTTCTATGGTCTCAAATTGAAAACTTTCATTGATGACTTTGTTGATCTCTTCAAGGTGATCATGAAACATGTCAGAAAGATCTTGAGATTGAGAGGAGAAGGTCTCACGAATCATTTCCGGTGAAAAAAGAATATGGAGGCCTTTTTGGCCTTCTTCCAAAATAAAATGAAACTTTGAGATTTCCGCCAAGGTCTCCTCAATCCCGAGGATCACATCTTCATCGAACTTGATTTTGTCCATACCCTCTATATAGACACCTAGGCAAAATCGTCAACGAGAGTTCTGTTTTTCTTGTATGGCTTTAGAAGGCCCTTTGACAAAGCTCTTAAGAAGATAATGAACCGTATCCTTGAGCTCCATACGAGTCACAATACGGTCGACAATTCCGTGCTCCAAAAGAAACTCAGACCTTTGAAAACCCTCAGGGAGGGTTTGCTTGATGGTCTGCTCAATCACTCGAGGCCCCGCAAAACCAATCAATGCATTGGGCTCTGCCAAAATCACATCACCTAACATGGCAACAGAGGCCGCCACACCACCCGTTGTAGGATCAGTCAGCAGTACAATCAAGGGAAGTCCTGAAGATTTCATTTTTTTTAGCGCAGCGACCGATTTCGCCATCTGCATCAGAGAGACAATCCCTTCCTGCATTCTCGCACCTCCGCTAGAGGTAATCAAAAGGACTGGGACTTTTTTTTCTAGGGCCAACTCAAAACTTCGAGTCATTTTTTCGCCCACCACGGACCCCATACTCCCCCCCATGTACTCGAATACGAAGCTTCCAATCACCAGATCAAGGTCCTTGCACTTGCCCAGTCCATAGATAAAAGCTTCCTTCTCACCTCCCTTTTTTTGAAGGCTTTTCACTCGATCTTTATATTTTTTTACATCCTTAAACTCCAAAGGATCTTTGGACTGCATCTGAATATCGAGCTCTTGAAACTGACCTGGATCGCAAACCAGCTCTATCCTGCGTCGAGCGGAGATTTTCATATGAAAGCCACACTGAGGACAAACCATGAAATGCTTCAAAAGGTCTTCATGGAAAATAATTTCAGAGCAGCTCTCGCACTTGGTCCAAAGACCTTCAGGGAAATTGCTCTTTTGAGTTTTTTTAAATTTTGGGGCTTTGAGTTTATCGAACCAAGACATTTAGCCTACTCTCTCAATTTTTGCCCCCAAAGCAAGAAACTTTTGAGTCAAGTTTTCATATCCTCGATCCAAATGATACACCCTCAAAACCTTCGTGACGCCCTTCGCAGCCAAGCCTGCCAAAACAAGGCATGCACTTGCTCTTAAATCGGTGGCCATGACAGGAGCGCCTTTGAGCTCCTTTACACCTTCGACATAAGCACTCGCACCTTTGATCGAAATAGATGCTCCCATCCGATTGAGTTCAGGAACATGCATAAAACGATTTTCAAAAATGGTCTCGGTGATCACACTTTTGCCTTGAGCCAAACACAGAACGGCCATCAATTGAGCTTGCATGTCTGTTGGAAAGCCTGGATAAGGGTCCGTTCTCAAATCCACGGATTGCAAGGTCTTTGGCGCCTCCAATACAATTTGATCCCCTTGAATCGCAATACTTGCGCCCATTTGTTCCATTTTGGCCAAAAAACTCTTGCAGTGTTCGGGTTGGGTTTTTTCCAAAGCAAGCTTGCCTCCTGTAATCATGGCCGCCGCCAAATAGGTTCCGGTTTCAATGCGATCAGGGAGATTGCGAACTTGTACGCTAGCGAAGGAAGAACATCCTTGAATGCTCATCGAAGGACTTCCTATACCCTCGATCTTTGCGCCCATTTGTACCAATGTACGTGCAAGAATCTCTACCTCAGGCTCCATCGCACAATTTTCTAAAGAGAACTCATGGGGCAAACTCGCAGCCAAGATCATTGCATTGATGGTCCCCGTAACGGTAACCCGATCAAACATAAATTCTCCTGACTTGCTCTGCTCAAGGGTCGCGATTACATCACCTCCTACGATCTCAACTTTGACGCCCATGGCTTCAAAAGCCTTCAGATGCAAATCAATCGGACGCACTCCAATCGCGCAGCCTCCTGGCAATGACACTTGAGCTTTTCGATATCGTGCGAGCAAGGGGCCTAGCAAAACCACCGAAGCCCTCATCTTTCGAACATAATCATAAGGTGCTTTAGTTTCAGTGACATTCGAAGCGTCTATACTAACGACATCCTCACTCCGATCAACCTGAGCGCCCATGGTTGTTAAAATATCAAGCATGTGACCTGTATCTTTGAGATTGGGAACATTCTCAATGGTGGTTTTTCCTGGCACCGCCACACTCAATGCTAACAGAGGTAAGGCAGCATTTTTTGATCCACTGATTGAAATTGTGCCCTCTAAGGCATGTCCCCCATGAATATGAATTTCATCCATCGATTGTTCTCCGTAAAGATTGTATATTTTTCTTACACTACCAAGCTTCTTAGCGAATGGCACGTGACAAGCGCATACACCCTGCCAAATCTTTTTTGATTGTAATATCCTTAAATCCCTGTTGCTCTAAGATCACCCGAACACGATCCGCTTGATCAGATCCAAATTCCAAAAAATATAAGCCTTCCGGTTTTAGTGTCGACCAGGCCTGACCCGTGAGTTTTTCAATATAGACAAGTCCATCATCGCCTCCATCTAAGGCTGCCCTAGGCTCGAAGCCAAGCTCAGATTGCAAACCTGAAATCTGTGATGAAGGGATATAGGGCAAATTAGCCACAACACAATCCAAAGGTGCATTGCACTTTGAGAGCAAATCGCCGTGGATCCAATGCACACTTGCTCCATGAAAATCTGCATTTTTTTTGGCCACCTTCAATGCAGCTTCAGAGAGATCCACCGCGAAAGCTTTTGATTTAGGTCTCTCCAAAGCAACGCTAATCGCTATCACCCCGCTTCCACAACCGACATCATAAAAAGAAAAGGCTTCATCTTCACCAAAACTCTCTTTGATCCAGTCGACCAAATGCTCGGTCTCAGGTCTCGGAATCAAGGTATCGCGGGTGACAAAAAAGCTTCTTCCGTAAAACTCTTTTTCTCCCAAAAGATATGCAAGCGGCTCACCTAAGCAGCGCCGCTCAACAAGGCCTCGATACTCCTCAATGGCCTTTGCAGAAAGCTTGGTCTGAGGGTCCGCCCATAGTTGCACAAGACTCAATTGACTGACCTTGCAGAGTAGAAGTTCAGAAGCACGCGAAAAGGCTTCTACTTTTTTTCTTTTCATGAGGTCCTTGGCCCAAACGAGCCATTGATCAGCTTGCTGCGTTTGAGGCTTCACCTTGCAATAACTCTGTTTGATGGTGTGTGCGTAGGGGAACAATCACTTCATCCAGATCACCTTCCATCACTTGATCAAGTTTATGAAGCGTCAAATTGATTCGATGATCGGTGACGCGACTCTGCGGAAAGTTGTAAGTACGAATTCTTTCACTCCGATCCCCACTTCCCACCATGGACTTTCTCTTGGAGGATATTTCTTCAGATTGTTTGGCTTGCTCTATTTCTAACAATCTTGCACGCAAGACCTTCATGGCTTTGGCTTTGTTTTTGTGCTGAGATTTTTCATCCTGACAAACCACCACCAAACCGGAAGGAATGTGTGTAATCCGAACCGCAGAGTCTGTGGTATTTACACTTTGTCCTCCTGGGCCTCCAGCTCTCATCACGTCGATCTGCAAATCTTTGTCATCAATTTTCACGTCAACTTCATCTGCCTCTGGCATCACAACCACGGTCACAGCGGATGTATGGATTCGACCACTGGTTTCTGTCGCGGGAACACGTTGAACTCTGTGCACGCCCCCTTCAAATTTCAATTGACTGTACACCGCCTGTCCTTCAAGCATTACAATCACTTCCTTAAGACCGCCGATGCCGGTTTCACTTTTGGAAAGAACTTCCACGCTCCATCTCTTGGTCTCTGCGTAGCGCAAATACATTCTGAGCAAATCAGAGGCAAAGAGCCCCGCCTCTTCTCCTCCTGTTCCTGCTCGAATTTCAAGAAGTACGTTTTTTTCATCGTTGGGATCCTTAGGCAAAAGCAAGATTTGAAGTTTTTGTTCCAAGTCTTCTTTTTGTGGATTCAAACTTTCAATTTCGGCCAGAGCCAATTCTCGCATCTCTGGATCTTTTTCTTTGGAAAGCTCTCTATTGTCTTCTAAGTCACGAACGACCTTTTTATAGGCACGATAGGTCTCCACAACCTCACGTAAATCTGCGTATTCCTTAGATATTTTGTTTAAAAGCTGAGTATTGGCTAGGACGTCTGGGTCGGCCATTTTTTGGGCTAAATTTTCAAATTTTTTTTCTACTTCTTCAAGTCGGGAAAACACCTGGTCACCTATTTCTTATTTCTTTGGAAATTTTGCTATGAAGTTTTTCTCCACAAACTTCACAAATGATCAAAGATGCTTTATTAGCATAGGCCTATTTTGATGGCTAGCAATTCAAATCAGGCCTTGAGTCAGCCGATAGAGACTCAGCAACATAGGGCAAGCGAGGGATCCAACCAAGCTATAGCTCCCTACCCTCATCATGACCGTAAAATTTCAACGCTGGCCAACCTCTTACTTTACAGGGCGTTCCGCTCTTCTGAAAAAGTCGCCTTGAGCTACAAAAAAAACCAAGAGTGGGAAAGCATCACTTGGAAGCACTTTGCTCGCCTGGTTGAAAATGTATCTCGGCATTTGATCGATGCTGGCATTCAGGCAGGAGACAAGGTCGTGCTCTTTTCTCATAACCGCTATGAATGGGTTGTTGCAGACCTTGCTATTATGAGCGTGGGAGGCGTATCTGTTCCCATTTATGCGACCAATACGCCTAAACAGGCCAACTATATCCTTGAACATTCGGAAGCCAAGCTCGCCTTTGCTTCAGATGTAGAAAGCATTCATTCGATTCAAGCTCTTCGCCAAGAAGAAGGACAGAAAGAGTTGATGTGGGTGAGCTTTGATCCTTTTTCGGATCTTGAGCGAGGCATCCGCTACTACAAAGACTTCGAAAAGCCCAATGCAAAAAGCATCTCTCTAGATTACTTTAATGCCGTAAAGAAAATTAAAGCTGATGACTTGGCCACAATCATCTACACCTCGGGAACCACAGGACAACCCAAAGGGGTTATGTTGTCACACAACAACATTATATCCAATGCCGTTGCTGCAGAACATATCATTGATGTAGGAGTGCTGGACTCTACACTTTCCTTTTTACCTTTGAGTCACGCACTTGAACGCATGGCAGGTCTCTACACCGTGATTCTGTTTGGAGGAAAAATAAACTTTGCGGAGTCTATCCACAAAATGCCACAGAACCTTCTGGAAACAAAGCCCACACTGCTTGTATGCGTTCCTAGAGTTTTGGAAAAAGTTTATAATAAAGTCCATGAAAAACTTGGAGAGCAGTCTGGCCTCATCAGAGCAATGTTTCGTTATGCTGTTTCTCTCTCCAAAAAAGACAGTCTCAATGTATTTGAGAAAGTATTGGCAGCTTTTTTTGACCAGCTGTTTTTTCGCAAAGTGAGACAAAGTCTTGGTCAAAGAATCAGATACATCATTTGTGGGGGAGCTGCTCTCACACCTAGCATCGCGCAATTTTTTAAAGCCGCAAAAATTAACGTCCTGGAAGGCTATGGCCTCACTGAAACCTCACCAGTGATCACAGTCAATCGGCCCGAAAAAAACAAAATCGGCACCGTGGGCCCATGCATCGAACATGTAAATATTCGCTTATCTGAGGAAGGTGAAATCTTGGTCAAAGGTCCCAACGTCATGCTGGGATACTACAGGGACGAAAAGGCTACGCGCGAAGTTTTTACTGAAGACGGATATTTTAGAACCGGAGATATCGGGGAACTGGACGAGGATGGATATCTAAAAATTACAGATCGAATCAAAGAGCTCATCATAACCTCGGGCGGAAAAAAAATTGCGCCGGCGCCCATCGAGAACGAACTCAACTCCCAGTCCATGATCGAACAAGCTTGTCTTGTAGGAGAAGGGCAAAAAACCATTGGAGCCTTGATTGTGCCTAACTTTGAGTTCCTAGAAAAACGGGCCCGAAAAATGGGCATTACAGCCTCTACGCCTCGAGAACTCTTAGACTACCCTAAAA
>JAGRAX010000055.1 GCA_020434365.1 Bdellovibrionales bacterium | reverse complement strand
ACGATGGATCGAAATACTACGAGTTCTTCCACAGGAAAGTGTTTGAGAGACTTTACAAACACCGACATAATTAAGAAGAATATTGCCGAAAGAGTTAGGTAGAGCCCGCCTCTTCCTTGCGCTGTCTTTGGTGTTAATTTTCGTATCATGATCAAAATAAAAATAAATATTTGTTAAATAAGCTGAGAAACATAACGTCCTTTATTCTTAAAATCAATACTCATTGGAGGACAGTCTGAACAAGCCTAGTTGTTTTACAAACAACAAAAATCCGTTTATGAATGCGAAACTATGGAAGACACACTTAACTTAGTCGAGCAAAAGTCAAACTTCATTCAGGAAAAGGTCATCACCTACGCCTTAGAATACGGCCCAAAATTATTGCTGGCGATTGTATTTTTGATTGTAGGGATGATTCTGATTGGTCTGCTCATCAAAGGAATCAAGAAAGCCTTCAAAAAAGCTGATGTGGACCCTTCTTTGCAGACGTTTTTGGTTTCACTCTGTGGTTGGTCTCTCAAAGCCCTCTTACTAATTTCGGTGGCCTCTATGCTAGGAATCAAGACAGCGTCTTTTGTGGCAATCCTAGGTGCTGCGGGCTTGGCAGTGGGTCTTGCTTTGCAGGGAAGCTTAGCAAACTTTGCTGGGGGCGTGTTGATTCTGTTGTTCAAGCCTTTTAAGGTTGGGGATTTTATCAATGGTCAAGGCATTTCAGGGACGGTTCGAGAAATTCATGTTTTCCATACAACCTTGATTACCTCTGATGGTAAAAAGGCTGTGATTCCCAATGGAGATCTTTCCAATGGGATCATTGAGAATTTTACCAGTGAACCCATCAGGCGTTGTGAGTTTGCTTTTGGAATCGGATATGGCAGTGATCTAAAAAAAGCCAAGGAAGAGATTCAAAAAATCATTGACGAAGATGCGAGGGCCTTACGTGATCCTGCTTCTTTGGTTGCGGTTTCTGGACATGGTGCCAGCAGTGTAGATCTTAAGGTCCAGGTTTGGTGCAAAACCGAAGATTACTGGCCAATCATGAATTCCTATCCAGAAAAAGTAAAACTTGCTTTTGATGCCGCGGGAATTGAGATTCCATTTCCTCAGATGGATGTTTTGGTCAAAGCGGGCTCCAAAATCATCTCGGGATCGTAGTATCCTTATAGTTCATTTTTATCGTATCGGACCTTTTGTTGGGATTGAAAATAAGGTACAACCGGGGTTAAAGAGAGGTACAACACCTCTTTTTTTGATCAAGCGATGAAGAACTACATGAAAAAAATGACTGATTACATTGATCAGCAAGGTCTGAGACACTCGACGCAGCGGGAGATCATCGCTCAAGAGTTTTTTAAGACCAAGGGACATGTGAGTGTGGAAGATCTTTATGATCGAACGCGTAAGGTCAATTCCAAAATTGGCATTGCGACCGTATATCGCACAATGAATCTTTTGCAGGATTGCGGCCTAGCGGTTCGAAGAGATTTTGATACGGGGCAGCCTGCTTTTGAGCTCGAAACAGAGCAGCATCACGATCACCTGATTTGCACTTCCTGTGGGAAAATTGTTGAGTTTTTTTGGGAAGAAATCGAAAAAAACCAGAACCATATTGCCAAAAAACACGGTTTTGAATTGCAGCACCATAAGATGGAGCTCTATGGCGTATGCAAGGCCTGTCAAAAAAAGCCGAAAAGTCTACAAACACGGCAAAAAAGCTAGTCTTGGTCTAAAAACAAATGCTAAAGCCTCAAAAGGCAGTGATTTCCGATTGCACTTTAAGAAAAAAGTGATAGTGATACCCCCTATCAAAATGGAGTCGATCACAAAGAAAAAACCCGGGTTTCAAGGCGTCATTGAAGCGTTGGAGGGGCAAGCTGAGCTCGTAGAGCGTTTGTATGAGATTGGTTTGGTACCGCAGGAGACCATACATTTTAAAATGAGAATGATGTTCAATGGGCCCTTGGTTTTGAGCTTCAGACAAGCAACTTTTGCACTTCGGGAAGAGGAAGCGGCGTGCATCAAAGTCTAGATCCAAATCCAGCATCTCAATATGTCATGATGATGGGAGCGCCCAATGCGGGCAAAACCACCCTTTTTAACGAGCTGACTTCTCTAAACCATAAGACCGTAAATTATCCTGGATCTACCATTGATTATAGCGTGGGGAAGGTGTCTAAAATTTTTGGTTCCTCTTTTACATTGATTGATGCCCCGGGAACCTACAGCCTGTTCCCAAAATCTCCGGAAGAGAAAGTCGCAGTCGAGGCGCTTTATGGCCAACTTCCTTGGGGGCAAGCACAGACAGTATTAGTAGTCATGGATGGGACGCAGCTTTCTCGGCATCTCTATTTGCTTCGCCAATTGATCGAAAGCCAGTTCAATATTGTTGTCGCAGTGACGATGGCAGACCTGCTTTTTGCTCAGCAGTGCGATTTTGATGAACAAAAATTAGAAGTGACTTTGGGTGTGCCCGTTGTTGCTCTTTCATCTCATACAGGAGAGGGCCTGCAAGAGCTTGTTGATGCTTTGGAGGACTCTTTCACACAACTTCCTCAAAAGGTTTTGCCTCCACCCATTTGGGACAATGAACAAAAAGCAATCATGCTTGCAGAGAACAAAAGACTTCGAGATGCGGTTCTTCGGAGGGATGATGCTCTTGTCCCAGGGGAACTTTTGGAGAAAAGTGAACAAATAGATCGCTATCTTTTGCATCCAGTACTGGGGCCTGTGTTCTTTATTCTGATTATGGCTTTGATATTTATTTCTGTGTTTTGGATGGCTGCTCCTCCCATGGATTGGATTGATGGAGCATTTGCTCATTTGAGTCAATGGATTGCAGATGTGGGTTCAGGTTCTTTGGTTTCGGATTTTCTTGCTCATGGAATGGTTGCAAGCATAGGAGCCGTATTGGTTTTTGTGCCCCAAATCTTAATTTTATTTTTTGGAATTTCTTTGCTTGAAGAAAGTGGATATCTTGCGAGGGCATGCTCTTTGATCGATAAACCTCTTTCTGCTCTTGGACTCAATGGAAGGTCATTCGTTCCTCTTCTTTCCGGCAATGCATGTGCAATTCCCGCTATGATGGCCGCGCGCACGATACCTTCCAAAAGAGAGAAATGGATTACTTTGTTTATTGTACCTTTGATGAGCTGTAGTGCGAGGCTTCCTGTGTATGCACTTCTTTTAAGTTTTCTGTTTTGGGGGCAAGAGGCCTGGAAGCCAGCAGTAGCCCTGGTGGGAATTTATGGTTTTAGTTTGGTGATTGGGGCGCTCTTTTCCTCGATTTTGCATTTGTATCTACCAAAAGATCAACTCTCGTTTCTTATTCATGAACTTCCCGCGTATCGAAAGCCTATGCTTAAGAAAATTGTATGGGGATCCATTGAAAAAACCTGGTCTTATGTCAAAAAAGCAGGGCCTATTATTTTTGTGTTTGCAGTGATTTTATGGATTGCGACGACCTTTCCTAACTATAAAGCCTCTAGTGATGTTGAGAGGCTCGATAGTAGTTACGCGGCAGCTGCGGGACAATGGATTGAACCTTTGATGAAACCTATGGGGGTAGATTGGAGAGTGGGGACAGGACTGGTCTCCGCGTTTGCCGCTCGAGAGATTTTCGTGTCTGCAATGGCCTTGATGTTTCATGTGACAGAAGAAGATGAGGATCAAATACAATCTTCTCTCTTAGATTCCATGAGACAGGCGAAAACTTCGGATGGAAAAAGTCTTTTTACGGTGTCTTCAGTAATCGGGTTGATTATATTTTTTGTCATTGCTTTGCAGTGCATGTCCACGGTAGGCGTTGCCAGAAAAGAGTTTGGAAGTTGGAAAGCCCCCATTCTTCAATTGATCCTATTTAATCTTGTGGCTTATACTTTGGCAGTCGTTGCAGTTCAATCATTGCGGCTGATCGGATTTGCTTAAACCTGTAGTCATGGATTGAAAAAAGTCCAATTCAAGTTTACAATCTCCAAATTATTTCGAAATCGTTGACAAAGTTTTTAGCGCTTTTTTTATATCTAGGTATCTTGTTATGTGTATGGTCTTTTAGACAAGATATACTAGAAACTTTTAAGCCCTTATTGTTACAGGCCTCTAAAATTTCTCTCTCTAATTTTTTATTTTTTTTCTTTACTTATACGCTTTCAACGATTTTTTTTATTCCAGGATCTATTCTGACACTTCTTGCTGGAGCATTGTATGGGATTTTTTGGGGCACTTTGTTTGTGTCGATCTCAAGTCTGGCGGGAGCATCGGCGTCGATGGTCTTGGGAAGGTATTTTTTTAGAAACAGGGTAAAGAAACTGATTTCAAAATCGAAATCTTTAAAAGCTCTTGATGAACTTGTAAGTCAAAATGCATTTTGGACCGTCTTGCTCATACGACTTTCACCATCCTACCCCTTTAACCTTCTCAATTATGCATTTGGAATGACAAAAATCTCGTTTTGGACGCACTTATGGGCATCGGCACTGGGGATGCTTCCGGGCACTTTTCTTTATGTCTATCTCGGAAAAGCCATAGGAATTAAACTTCTGAGCACACAAAATCAGCATAGGTCTCAAAGCTTATTTTGGATGGGCTTGTGTATCACTATGGGGATAAGTATTTTTCTAAGCCTTAAAGCCAAAAATAAAGTAAAAGAAAAGCTCCATGACAAATCATAGTCAAATGTTTTCGCACAAATCTTACAATCAAGATCTTATCGAGAAAGTCGCTCAAGGAGAGTATCAAAACCCCAATCCAGCTTCGATGTATAATATGGTCGTTGTAGGTGCAGGCCCTGCGGGTTTGGTCTGTGCAATGGCGTGCGCGGGACTTGGCGCGAAAGTAGCACTCATTGAAAAAAAATATCTTGGGGGAGACTGCTTAAATTTTGGATGTGTTCCCTCAAAAGCGATTCTTTCTCAAGCCCATAGGGTTCAAGAGCTTTCGTATTTTTTTCGTGATCAGATTATTGAAGGCCAATGCCGTGTGAATTTTTCCCATGTGATGAAGCAGATGAGAAAAATCAGAGCTAAGATATCTGTTCACGATGCAAAACAAAAAATCCTAGATGCGGGGATCGATTTATTTTTTGGAGAAGCGCATTTTGAATCGAAAAAGAGCCTTCGCGTTGGAAAAGATGTATTGAACTTTAAAAAAGCTTTGATCGCTACGGGCTCTCAAGCAAAAACACTCCAACTCGATGGTCTATCCAGAGAGGACTATCATACCTCAGACACAATTTTTGATGTCGATCAGCTTCCAGAATCGATCACTCTTATCGGTTCGGGTGCCATATCTTGTGAGCTGGCCCAAGCTTTCGCGTCTTTGGGTTCTAAGGTTACCATTGTAACTAGAAGTCAAAGACTCTTGCCTAAAGAAGATGAAGAAATTTCTCATTGCCTAGAAAAAAAATTCAACCAGCTTGGTATTGACATGCATTTTTCCTCTCGTTTGTATCGATACTATAAAAAAAATAATCGAAAATATTTGGTGTATGAAAAAGACCAAAAAACCTATGACTGCAGTGCTCAGGAGCTTTTAGTCTGCATTGGACGTAGACCAAATATAAATGATCTAGATCTTGAGAAGGCAGGAGTGCTATATACCAAGCAAGGGATTTCTGTGAATGAGTTTTTACAAACTCAAAATAAAAATATATTTGCCTGTGGAGATGTTCTAGGTAGATCTATGCACACACATCATGCAGATGCTCAAGCACGTGTGGTTGTTGAAAACGCATTGTTTTCAGTTCCTATTGTAAAACCGAAAAAAAAGTACAATCCAAAGTATTTTCCTCATTGTACGTATACTTCTCCCGAGGTTGCGCACATGGGGCTTTTGAATCACAGCGCCAAAAGAAAAGACCTCGATTGTATTCGAATCAACTGCCAAGAGGTTGATCGTTATATCTTGGATCAAACCGAGGAAGGTTTTTTAAAAGTATGGGTAGATTCAAAATCTCATATTTATGGAGTTAGTATGATAGGGGATCATGCAGGTGAGATCGTATCAACTTTGGCTTTGGCAATGGATCAAAAAATCCCACTCTCTCGTATCTCTTCTTTGACTTTTTCTTATCCTACAAAATCAGAGATCATTAAAAAGGCTGCGGATGCCTTGCAAAGAAAAAAACTTACGCCAAAAATCCAAAAGGTATTGAGGAAATATTTTTTATGGAGAAGGTGAAACAAGGGGCTGTGATCATTATGGCCAAAATTCCCTTTCCAGGATGCGCAAAAACTCGCTTGGCTTTGGGAACTGGAGAAACATTGGCCAGTGATTTTGCCTTGGCTTTTATCAAAGATCTTGTACGAGCTTTGAGTAAAGCAAAGAATTTTCAGATCTATTTGTCTCTAGACTCTTCTTTTTTGATGGATGCTTCTTATGGTAAAGCCAAAATCTTATTTCAAGGCCAAGGAGACTTGGGTCAAAGGATGATGAATTCGATTGTGCAAGTTCAGGATCGACATGAGTGGATTGTTCTCGTGGGTTCGGATTTGCCTATGCTCTCAATAGAAATGATCGATGATGCAGTTGTAAAGCTTCAAGACCCTTCTAAGTTTGTCATTGGCCCTAGTCAAGATGGAGGCTTTTATCTGCTGGGTTCTACAATATGGCCGAAGCATCTTTTTGCCCAGATGAGATGGAGTCACAATCAAGTTTTCAATCAAATGACAAAAAAAATTACAAGGCTTGGATATGATGTCGAAATTCTGGAAGAGCGCTATGATATTGATACGATAGAAGATCTCCATCAATTGAAAAGAGACCTTCTCAGTGGTCTTTTTTACCTTCCCGATACACAGAAGTTAATGGAGAGAATGTGAATTTGGATGTAATCATCCCTGTGCTCAATGATCACAAGATGCTTTCTTTATGCTTGAATGCCTTAGACTCTCAAGAAAAGATTCAAAAAATCATCGTTGTCGATGCAAGTGAAAATGTTTTTTCAACTTGGAAAGGAAAACATCCTGTAGAAACATATAGAAGTTCTCCTGGAAGATCCATTCAACTCAATAAAGGTTTAGAAAAGAGCCAATCAGATATCGTAGTTTTTCTTCATGCGGATGCCAAACTTCCTCTAAATGCCTGTAAGGATATCCTCACACTACTAGATAAAAATCAGAATATTTCTGGAGGGGCTTTTCGTATTTCTACGACAGCCGATTCTGATACCCCTTCATGGATCAACCCATTTTTATTTCTCGCTAATTTTCGATCACTGTACACGAAGTACCCTTATGGGGATCAAGCGATTTTTGTTCGAAGATCTGTCGCTCTTTCAATTGGAGGATTTCCACAGCAAGAAATCTTTGAGGATCTAGAGTTTTCTAAAAAGATATGGAATTATGGTAGGCTCCATGTTTTTTCACAGCGCGTAACGGTGTCGGGCCGTAGGATTCAGGCAAAGCCTTTGAGATCTTTTTTGGCTTTTCATACTTTTCCACTTCTTTATCACTTGGGCGTATCTACAAAGATATTGTATTCATGGTATCGAAAAATTTGTTGAAAATGTAAATTAAACTATTTTGCTTCAATGTCGTTGAGTTCCCAGTCATATTCGCGGTATTCGATTCGATATTGTAAAAAATCATTCTTACTTACGCTGGGATTTTCCCAATGGGCATAAATATAGGAAAGAATTTGCTGTTGTTTCGGCACTTTCTTTTCCAGGTATAAAAAATCTTCTTGAAACCACGAAAAAATTTTAGATAGCTTGACCTGCTCAATATCTTCTCGAATACGAAAATTTTTTCTTTGAGATAGAAAATATTTTATTTGATTCTCTAAAGTTCGTTCAAGATTCTTTGATGTATAAGCTCTAGAGTAAAGTCTTGGGCATGAAACAGCTCCGCAATTGATCGCAAAATGAATTCGGGGTTCATGAAAGGTGTGTCTAAAATGCTCTGGAATTTCTTTAGAAAAACGGCTACTGGAGCGTAAGATTTCATGTTCAATCTCTGATAAAGATAACCTGGACGTAGAAATGGAAAATCTTTTCTCCCAAATATTTTTGATTTGTTGAATGCTGTTGTTGGGGTAGAACATTCGGTTGAACCATCTTGAAGAACAGATCTTAGAATCGATTGGATAACATTCTAAGATAGAGGCAATGGTCAGCGCGTTATAAGCATTGATCCAAAAAGAGAGTTTTTCATTTCGGCTCCATTCTTTATATTCTTCTGTAGTGATTTTGGAAAAACTTTGGATGTATTCTTGCAATATGTTTTGGTCGATGAGAAAACTTTTGTAATCTACGCGGTTTTCAACCACATGCTTTTGTAAAAGCTTGTCGTAGATTGTGTGTTTATGATCAAAGGCAAAAGCGTTGTTACATATCGCTAGTATCAAAAAGGAAAACAAAATGTTTTTTTTCATAGATGACCTGCTTGTACAATTGCATTCCATTCTTTGGATCGAACGGGTTGGATCGACAATCGACTGCCTTTTTGAACTAGAACCATATCTTTGAGAGCCGCATTGCCTTTAATTTCTTTTAAGGTTACGGGTTTGGAAAAAATTTGATCAAGTTTGATCTCAACAAGATACCATCGAGGGTTTTCGGAACTGGATTTTGGATCATAATATTTTGAGTTAGGCTCAAATTGAAAAGGGTCAGGATAGCCATCTTTTGTGACTATGGCTGTACCTACAACAGCCATGGGATCTTTGCGTGAATGATAAAAGAGTACTTGGTCTCCCTTTTTGATTTCATCTCGTAAAAAATTTCGTGCTTGGTAATTCCTTACACCTTCCCACTGCGTGGTCTTTTTGGGGGCCCTTTTTAGGTCATGAATGGAAAAAACTTCGGGTTCACTTTTAAAAAGCCAATATTTTGAGCTCACGTACGCTGTCCTTTCCCTATAGCTATTTTGTATAACGTAGAGATTCTTTTTACCATAAAATCATCATGACACCGAGAAAGGCGCATATCATCGCGAGAATTTTATTCCTGGTCAGAGGTTCTCCCAGAAATGGTGCGGCCAAAAGAACTGTGAGCACAACATTAACTTGTGTGAGGAGCGCCGCAATATTTGCCTTTGCATAGGCAAAACTGCCTACCCAGAGAAGCATCGAAGGATAGGAGGCCAGAAAGCAGCTGGGAAAGGCCAATTTCCAGGCTGCTTGAGGTTTAAATATCGACCATATTTGCTTTCGATCTGGAAGTACGAGTGTCCAAAGCGACAGGCAAATCAGACCTGCGAGGGTTCTGAGTGTAGTCACCCAAAATACCGGATAGTGAGAGAGAAGTGGTTTGACCATCACGATTCCAAAACCCATGAGCGCCATGGATAGGGCGCCGATGAGTGAGCCGGTGATAAATTCTCTGAGATTGATGGGATTTTTTCGGTGATCTTTTGAGGTGAGGGGAATGCTTGCTAAGATGAGCATTGCTCCAAATCCTCCTAAGAGAGTCATACTTTCTCCCAATATAAAGTAGGAAAAAACCATGATGAAAGGACTATATAGACAGTCGACAAGAGCAATGCGGCTGGCGCCCAATATATTTAGAGCTTTTAAGAACAGAGTGTCCGCAATGGCAATTCCCATGATTCCACTGATACAAAATAAAAAGTAATCCTGCCATGGCGCCTCAAGAAACAGTTCTTGACCCATCATTAAAAGTGTAAGCATCAGAAAAGAAAATCCGATACATAGTTTAAATAAATTTAAGGCGATGGGGCGCACGTAAAGGCCAGCTTTTTTTAGAATGATTACGGCGATAGACCATAAAATGGCATTGGAAAGTGCGAGAAATTCCCCAAAAAATGGAAGTGTATGAAATGAAGGCAGCGACACCTGCCAGGCCATAGCCTTGTCTCTGCGCAAAGTCAAAGAAGCATGGATATATTTTTTGTTTAGGCTTTTGCTTGTGCTTCTTCTAGATCACGATAAAGAACATGGACCTTTGTGATTTTTGAACCCGAGAGATCTGATACGGAAATTTCGTAGTTTCCGAGTTCAATTTTATCTCCAAGTCTTGGCGTGCGACCGAGAGCATTAAATACGAGCCCTCCCATGGTATCACCTTTTTCAGTTTCAATGGTCCAGCCAGATTCGCGATTGAAATCATGAACGGGCGTTCGGCCGGACACAATAAAGGCCTCTTTTGATATTTTTTGAATGGCGCTGAGTTCCTCTTTGTCAAACTCATCTCGGATTTCGCCTACAATTTCCTCTAAAATATCTTCTTGCGTGAGCATGCCCAAGGTGGTTCCGAACTCATCTTTGACTACAGCAATATGAACAAAAGTTTTCTGCATCTCAGCCAAAATAGAAAAAATGGGTCTGCGTTCGGGAACACGTAAAATAGGTTTGATGATTTCACTCAAGTCATCTGATTTTTGATTGACCACTCGGATCAGGTCTTTCAAGTGTACCAGTCCAACGCAGTGATCTAAGTCTCCATCATAAATGGGCACACGTGAGTAGCGCTCGTTCATGAGTTGTTCAAGTAGATCTGAAGCCTTGGTTTTTTTCTCTGTGGAAAATATCTCAGCACGAGGAATCATGATTTCTTCTGCTGTCATTTCGGCCGCCCGGGCTGTGGAGCCAATGATGGGCAGTGCAGACCCCTCTCTTTTTTCCTCTCTTGAACTGCCTCTCATTTGTCTGGCCAAGGTGAGGATGGAGTCATATGCCAAGTGATGGCTCTCTTTGGGCGCTCCCAGTACTTTTGTAATGAGGGGATCGAGAATGCGATTGAAGATAAAATGAATGGGCGTGAGAAGTTTATGAAAAAGGTAAAGAGGGAGGGATACAAACAAAGCAATTTTTTTTGGATATTTTACTGCGACAAATTTAGGAACGATCTCTGAAAAAAGAAGAATGATGATGGTCATGCTGACGGTTGCCAGAGCCACACCTAGCTCACTGCCAAAATAGTAAATAAAGAGAGCCGAAGCCGCTGATGTTGCCAAGATGTTGACGACATTGTTTCCAATGAGAATGGTTACAAGAAGCCTTGCGGAGGAACGAATGAGCTCCTTGGCAGCAGCCAAAGAAGGGCGCATTTGTTTTTTTAGATCCTCTTCAAGCTGATGCTCGCTTACGCGCGAGAGCGCGGTTTCGCTGCTGGAAAAAAAAGCTGAGATGATGACACAGGCAAATACTGTGATCGCATAAGATAAAACTTCCATGTCGCTAGAAAAGTAAGCCCTCTACTCCAAGTTTTGGAAGCGGCTGAGAAATTCTCGGGTCGTAGTCCATGATGTTGATTTTCTTATTATATAAATCTTTTCTCCAAAATAGGAAGTCTATTCTTCGATTTTAATCCGAGGTTTTCTTGTCGCAATAAAATAACCAAAAAAATAGGAAGATGTTTGTCACATGTTGGGGTCTTGTGTTTATTGTAAACCAAAGAGTAGATGTAATGCGGCTTTGTAGTAGGCGATGATGGAATAGGGCTGTGGATCTCTTCCTCCCGCTTGGTTGGCTGGTCGAATAAAATCCCAATGATCATTAAAACATTTACATCGATGTCTGCGCAAGGAAAATAAGCATTCAAAGACTGAACGGCACCATCTTGAGGTCTTTCGTTGACGTAAGGAGTGCCCAGTTCTGC
Organism: Bdellovibrionales bacterium; assembly: GCA_020434365.1. Classification (GTDB taxonomy): domain Bacteria; phylum Bdellovibrionota_G; class JALEGL01; order JALEGL01; family JAGRMV01; genus JAGRAX01. The sequence continues at coordinate 1,543 of JAGRAX010000055.1, read as the reverse complement.
TTTTTGCGCGGCCGCAAGCGAGAGCGTCGATTTCATAGAGTTTTGCAAATAAGAAGTACTGTTGGCAACCATCACGCCGCTGCGAAGATTTAGCATTTGTATGCCCCTCATAGTCTCTGTGAGTTTGGGTTTGACTTGGAGGCTCTCTGGTTTTTCAATGGACTGTTTCATGAACGAAGCCCACTCCTTGATGCTCTTGTTGACTTTCTTTGAATCATAGAGACCCTTGCTAAGAGAGGTTGTACTGAGTGTGGTAATGGAAGGGTACATGAGTGAAAAGCCATAGGGACCAGAAATAGAGTACAGAAACTCATACTCTCCCCCTGGAGGAATTTTATCAGTATCGGGAGATAGAGCCATTCCCAGTTTTGCAAAGGTATAGTTTTTGTTCACGACATTGGTGGTGGAGGCCAGAGCTCCATGGAAAGGGCTCTGTATGGTGAGCCAAGAGACTTTGCCAAAATTCTCAATGAGATTCTCACCCAATGAATTGATCGCGTGTAAGGTGTCAAGCCCACCTTTACTGTGACTGATAAAAAGGACGTTTCCTTCTGGGCTCTTTTTTTTGATTTGGCTCAGAAGTGCTTCAAGGTTTTGAAGTGTAGACTTTTGTTTGATTGAACTTGAAGCGAGTTGGTTTTGATTGTTTTGCAAGAGATGAACACGGTCTTTACCAATAATTTGCGAAAGCCAATTTCGAGCTTCCATGAAATATCCTTGGTTCATAGCTTCGGCTGAGTTTTCCCAAATGTATAAAATACCCCGTACAAAGATGACATCAGTATTTTGGAGCTGATCGATTAAGGCTTGATCATCCAAAACTTGTTGATTTTTGGATGTGGCCAAAAGCCAGGTTACTTTTTTTTCGGTCGGTTGAGATAAATCAAAAAAGGGAAAGGCCTTTGAGAAGGATAGATTGGAACCATGTACCTCACTATTTTCGACAGCTTCATATGAAAAATACGCCACGTCTTGATTTGCATGGTATTTGTTGAGAGCACTTAAGTGCTCAGTTTCGCCTAAGTGAACAGAGCGTGGAATGCGTTTGTAATACAGGGGTCCTTTGATTTCATCACGGTAAGACCAGAGGCTTTCAGGTGTTCCACTTTCATAGTCTGAAGCCAGGCGTAAAAAATCCTCCGAACGATTCTCCCGTGCTTTATCGCCACACAGGCTTCGGTCCTTTATGGAATCTAGAAACCTTTCGGTAAATTTTTTGGCTTGGCTTCCCTGTGCTTGAAGCTCAGAGCTAATTTGAAACACCAAAAGAAAAAAGAATAGGCAAAGAAATAGTTTTTGAAACAAGCGATACATATGATTTGAAGCCCCTCCCCATAGAATAAAAAACTCTCAGGAGTATAACATGCCGCAAGTCCCAGTATCAAGGCCATCCAAATGAAACACCTCAGAGAAAACCCTGGTGCCAGGCACCTTTTCCGGGAAAAGGTGCCATACTAAAATCGGCCAGTAGTAGGAATGTAAGACAGCAGGACAATGGTCAGAAGCAAGGAAATGGCGGAGAGGGGGAATGGAGCCGAAGGCG